>NZ_SDXQ01000004.1:0-84779 GCF_006964045.1 Arthrobacter sp. TS-15
TTCATTAGCAGTGAAGCCCATTCGGCCGCTCTGGCACGTCTCCCTTTGCTATTGCTAGCCCACCAAGGATACGCAGAACGAGCCGTTCAGCGCAAAACGTCCCGGCCAAGCCGTCCATTTCGATGGTTCCCTGCCAGACATGCCGTGCGCGCGGCACTCTCAGCAGGGAACCATCGAAATGGACGGCTTGGCCGGGACGTTTTGCGCTGAACGGCTCGTTCTGCGTATCCTTGGTGGGCTAGCAATAGCAAAGGGAGACGTGCCAGAGCGGCCGAATGGGCTTCACTGCTAATGAAGTGTGGGGCACAACTCCACCGGGGGTTCAAATCCCCCCGTCTCCGCGAATTGGTCCCGGTTTTCGAACCGGGACCTTTTGCGTTTAATTGCGCTTTGCTCCGCCGCTGACCTCGGCCCCGGCGTGACGATGGAGGGTCAGGCTGTCCACTGTGCTGATCAGCATCAGGACCGCCATGGCAATGAACGCCCCCTTGTAGGCCGCCACGTGATCGGCCCCGAACACATGCGTGGTCTCGAAAAGGCGCAGGAACAGGGCACCCACCGCGATGCCTGCTGCCGCCGCCAACTGAACGAGCGTTGCGGAGATGGCATTGGCTGAGGGCAACTGACCGGGGACGATGTCCGCGTACTGCACCGAAGCGTAGGCGGAGAAGCCGATGGAGCGGAACGCACCGCTGAACAGCAGCAGCGTGAATATCAACGGCTCGGGTGTTTGGGCATCCAGGAAGGCGCACAACGCGAAGGTCACCGCGGAGGCGAAGGATGCGAAAACGAGTACTGGTTTGAACCCGAAGCGCCTGATCAGAGGCGTGGTGGCCGGTTTGATCCCGATGTTGCCCACGAAAACCGCCGCCACCATCACCCCTGCCTTCAGCGGGTCCCAGCCAAATCCGTCCTGGAACATCAGGGGCAACAAGAACGGGACCGAACTGATGGTCAGCCGGTAGATAAACCCACCCGTGGAGGTAGCCCTGAAAGTCCTGGTGCCAAAGACGCTGAGGTTGAACAGGGGAACGCTGGCTTTCCTCATCCACCAGACTGCCCCCGCCAAGGACAACACCCCAGCGGCGACCACCACCACAGCAAGCACATTGGACGCGTGCCCTCCCAAGGTCTCCAGCCCCACCACCAGGGCGCCCACGCCAAGTGTGGTGAGGAGAAGCCCGAACCAGTCGAGGCGGCGCTTGGCGTCAAACGTTGTTCGCGGCACCAACCTGAGTGCTGCAAGGAAGGCGGCAAGGCCCAAAGGGACATTGATGATGAAGATCCAGTGCCATGACAGGAACGTGGTCAGTGCGCCGCCCACCATCGGTGCCAGGACCGGAGCCAGCAGGCCAGGCCAAACCAGATATGCGGTGGCGCGGAGGAGCTCCGATTTGGGGGTGCCCCTCAGGACCACCAGAGTTCCCACGGGAACCATCATGGCTCCGCCCATGCCCTGGGCAACGCGGCTAAGAGTCAGCATGGTCAAGTCCGAGCTGATGGCGCAGAGCAAGGAGGCAACGGTGAATACCGATATCGCCAGACAGAAGATCCTGCGGGCGCCGAACCGCTCGGCAAGCCAACTGCTCAAAGGGATGCCCATGGCCACGGTCACTAAATAGGCGGTCATGGTGATGTTGATGTCCGCTGGCGCCACCCTGAAGTCCGAGGCGATGCTGGGGATAGCAGTGGTAAGGATGGTGCCGTCGAGGAACTCCATGAAGAACGTTGCCGCAACCAACAGGGCCAGGCGCGGCCGCCAGCTGGTTTCGTTTGCCGCTCCGACGTCGGTGTTGGGTTTTGTGCTCATGGCTCCGGTCCAAGATCTGGCTGGTGACCTGCGACGGGGAAGCAGGCGTGTTTGCTCGATCCTATAGACGCAGAGTGGGAGCGATCACAACATGACGTAGTTCTACAGGTGGGGCGAGCCCTAGCTGTACTAGCCCGCCTGAGCCAGCGCCAGCGGGAGCACGGCGCTCACGCCGGCTTGCCGCAAGGCACGGGCGGATACGGTCATGGTCCAGCGGCTGTCAACGATGTCGTCTACCAGCAACACGGGCTGCCCTCCCGTACCAGCCAACGCCTGGGCGAGTTCGGGACCCACAACGAGGCGGTCCCACACACCGGCCAACCTGTAGGCGCTGTTGCCGCCACGCGCACCGGTTGGGCCTCCGTGGTGCGGTTGCAACTGGCCCAGGTAAGGCATCCGTCCTATCCCGGCAATTCCCTGTGCCAAGGACTCAACCAGCAGGGGCTTGCTCCTGGACGGGATGCTGACCACCGCCGCGGGCCGCCCGACGCCGCTCCACGGAGTTCCGCCTTCGGCGCCCGACCACTCACGCAGGACGTGGACGCAGGCCTGCAGCATGGCAGGATCCACGGCGCGGTCCGGAGCCCCAGCGGCGAACAACTCCCTCAACGCACCGCCCCAACCAAGGTCGGTAAGCCTGGCAAGGATCCGCCCCTCGGAGACGCTCTCATCCGGCTTGATCTTTCCTTTGACCGCCACGCCCAGCCGGTCCATTCCGCTGGGCCATTGAAGGCGAGGCTCAACGGCTATGCCCGCGCGCCGAAGAGTTTGACCCGCTGCATCGGCCGCCGAAGCCGCCACATCCACGGGGAACCAACGCCCGGCGCAGTTGTCGCAGCGGCCGCAAGCGGCAGCTGTTTCGTCATCCAGGACGGAGGTGATGAACTCCATGCGGCAGCCGGCTGTGTCCTGGTAGATCACCATGGAATCCTGCTCGTCCACCCGGGCCTCGGCGATACGCGCATAGCGCTCGGCGTCGTAGTTCCACGGCATGCCGGTGGATCGCCAACCACCCCCAACACGTTCCACGGCGCCATCAACCGCCAGGACTTTGAGGAGCAACTCCAATGGTGTTCGGCGGAGGTCTACACGGGCTTCCAGGGCGACCGTGGAAAGGGCGGACCCGGCCTCCCCCAGTACGCTCAGCACGGCGCCGGCTTTCTCGGCCGACGGCATGGACGCTGTAGCGAAATACTGCCAGATTTCGCGGTCTTCGGACCCCGGCAGTAGCAGGACATCCGCGTTGGCTGCGCCACGGCCTGCGCGGCCCACCTGTTGGTAATAGGCAACCGGAGAAGACGGAGCACCCAGGTGGATCACGAAACCCAGATCAGGTTTGTCGAAGCCCATGCCCAGTGCTGAAGTGGCCACGAGGGCTTTCACTTGGTTGTCCTTGAGCAGTTGCTCGGCGCGCTCCCGGTCTGAGGGGTCCGTTCGTCCCGTGTAGGACAGGACGTTGTGTCCGGCCTCCGCAAGGAGCCGCGCAGTGTCCTCTGCTGCCGAGACAGTGAGCGTGTAGATAATGCCGCTTCCGGGCATGTCGGCAAGATGTGTCAGGAGCCATCCGAGACGGTCCCGGGAGTCGGGCAGCGTCAGGACACCGAGTCGCAGTGATTCGCGGCCCAGCGCGCCACGGATGGTAAGCACCCCCGCACCCAACTGTTCCTCGATGTCATGAACCACCCTGGAATTGGCAGTGGCCGTGGTGGCCAGGACTGGAACAGAGTCCGGCAATTGGGCAATGAGGTCCGCAATGCGCCGGTAATCAGGGCGGAAGTCGTGTCCCCAGTCCGAAATGCAGTGAGCCTCGTCAATCACCAGGAGGCCGGTCCGACGGATGAGCTCCGGTAGCTGGTTCTCCCTGAACGAAGGGTTGGTGAGCCGTTCCGGGGAGACAAGTAGGACATCTACCTCGTCCGCGGCCAGCTGGGCCAGCACCGTATCCCATTCCAGGGCGTTCGCGGAGTTGATGGCGACGGCCCGGACCCCGGCCCGGGCTGCAGCGGCCACTTGGTCGCGCATCAGGGCAAGCAAGGGCGAGACAATGAGCGTTGGTCCTGCACCGCGCCGACGCAGCAGCAATGACGCCACGAAGTAAACGGCTGACTTACCCCAACCGGTGCGCTGAACCACCAGAGCCCGGCGGCCCGCGTCCACCAAGGCCTCGATGGCTTCATACTGTCCGTCATGGAACTGCGCTTCGGGGTGGCCCACCAGCTCACGAAGGCACGCCAGCGCCTGCTGATGAGTAGGGGATTGCACGGAAACGGCAGCGATTGGAGAGTTGTTGGCCATCAACCAAGTATTCCAGCCGACCCTGACAGCCAGAACCCGGTTGCCCTGCTATGTGGACAAACACTATCCACAGGTCCCGTGTGCAGGTTCAACCCGAACTGCGTTGCCACAGTAGGATTGAGCCCGTGACTAGCGAGCAGAACAAGACATTCGACCTCTCGGCTTCCTTCAAGGCGTACGACGTCCGGGGCATCGTGGGGGAAACCATCACGGCTGAAATCGTCGAGGCCGTCGGCGCTGCCTTCATCGACGTCCTGGGCTTGGAAGGTGAAACGGTACTGGTTGGCGGCGACATGCGCCCCTCCTCCCCTGAGTTCAGCCAAGCCTTTGCCAATGGTGCCGCCACGCGTGGCGCGAACGTTCAGTTGCTGGACCTCATCTCAACCGACGAGCTCTACTACGCTTGCGGGGCCTTGAACGCTGCCGGCGCAACGTTTACCGCCAGTCACAACCCCGCCGCGTACAACGGGATCAAGATGTCCAAGGCCGGTGCCCAGCCCATCTCTTCAGAGAGCGGGCTCAAGGAAATTCAGACCCTTGCTGAGCAGTACCTGAATACCGGCATTATCCCCGCGGCAGCCACCCGCGGCGAGATCGGCGTCCACGACGTCCTGAAGGACTACTCCGAGTACCTGCGGAAGCTCGTTGACCTTTCCGGATCCCGTCCCTTGAAGATCGTGGTGGATGCTGGCAACGGCATGGCCGGCCTTACCACCCCGGCAGTACTCGGCGACAAACTCCTCCCGGCGCTGCCCTTCGAAATCGTTCCCCTGTACTTTGAACTCGATGGCTCGTTCCCGAACCACCCGGCCAACCCCTTGGAGCCGGAAAACCTGCGCGACCTGCAGGCCGCTGTCGTCAAGCACGGCGCGGATATCGGCCTCGCGTTCGACGGCGACGCGGACCGCTGCTTTGTCATTGACGAGAAGGGCGAGCCCGTTTCTCCGTCTGCGATCACCGGCATGGTGGCACGCCGTGAGATCGCCCGCGCACAGGCTGCGGGTGAGGAGACTCCGGTGATCATCCACAACCTCCTCACCTCCAAAGCCGTGCCCGAGCTCGTGGCCAAGGATGGAGGCCGTGCCGTGCGGACCCGCGTTGGACACTCCTTCATCAAGGCTGTCATGGCCGAGGAAGGCGCCGTGTTCGGCGGGGAGCACTCCGCACACTTCTACTTCCGGGATTTCTGGAACGCTGACACCGGCATGCTTGCCGCCATGCACGTCCTCGCCGCCTTGGGTGAGCAAGACGGTCCGCTCTCGGAGCTCGGCCGCCAATACGAGCCCTACGTCTCTTCCGGTGAGATCAACTCCGAGATCGAGGACAAGGCCGGCGCAGTCGAACGTGTTCGCATCGACTTCCAAACCGAAGACATCGACATCGACCACATGGACGGCAGCACGTTCACAGCCAAGGACGGCAGCTGGTGGTTCAACCTCCGCCCGTCCAACACGGAGCCCTTCCTGCGCCTGAATGCAGAAGCCAAGGATCAGGCAACCATGGAAAAGATCCGCGACCGCGTCCTGGCTCTGGTCCGGGCCTAGGCACCAGCATGAGCGAACAGCCCACCAGCGCAGCCGGCGACGACGAGTCGGTCCAGGACCGCGAACTCCGCGAGACGCTGGGCACAGCATTAGGCACAGCACAGGAGCACATCCAGCAGAACGGTGGTTTCTTTCCGTTCGGCGTCACGCTGTCGAATGACGACGAGCTACGGCTAGTGATGATCGCCCCCGGCGAGCCGGACGAAAACGGCGACGTGGATGCCGGTCAGATGTTGGCCGACATCCAGGGATTGCTGCGCCAGGGCCGTGACGAATTCAAGGCCGTGGCTGTTGTGAGTGACGTCAACCTGCCGGATCATGGATCTGATGGCATTCATGGTGCAGCCGAGCACAGGGACGGGGAAGTCCGTGCGGCAATAATTCCGTACGTTCCCACAGTGGACGGTTTTGCTTTTAGCGCCATGGAGCCAGATACCCACGAACCATCCATTTGGGTGGACTAGACCTTACCCGTGAGCTGATCCCATGAAAATCAACGCCTTCGCAGATGTCAGCCTTCGCGCCATCATGGTGTTGGCCGCGGCCCCTGAGGGCACACTGCTGACCACCCAAGCGGTGGCCGATGCCGTGGGAACGCCGTACAACCATGTCAGCAAGGCTATGGTTCGCTTGCGTGCACTGGGTTATATCGACGTTGAACGGGGCCGGTTGGGCGGCTCCCGGCTCAATGAGTCGGGGCGGAGGGCCACAGTCGGCGAAGTCCTTCGGCATTTGGACAGCCGGCAGGATCCGGCGGAGTGCCAATCCCCCACCAAGAATTGCCCGCTTATCAATGAGTGCGGCCTGCGGCATGCGATGAACCGGGCCAGGGAAGCGTTCTACACGGAGCTGGATTCCGTGGTCATTGCTTCCCTCCCCCATGCTCGCCAGATGATCCCGGTGTTCCAGTCCATCGGATTGCGCCCGGAGTTCAGGACACCGGCGACGCAACCGTAGCTGGTAACGGGGCTAGTAAGCCCCTTTCCCGTAGGTCCCGCTTCGGCCTGCCCGAGCGGAAAGAATCCAGTTTGCACAACTCTTCTACGCAGTGTAGAACTTGAGATATAAATATACGCATTACAAATACCTATATACCCTCGGGTTACCGGCCCCTACACCAGGAGAACCATGCTCTCGGAAAAGTCCCGCCCCATCATCGAAGCTACTTTGCCCTTGGTCGGCTCACGGATTGGCACGATCACCGTCGATTTCTACAATCGGCTCTTTGCAGCACACCCCGAATTGCTCGATGGACTCTTCAGCCGATCCAACCAGCGCTCAGGAGATCAGCAGCGGGCACTCGCCGGAAGCATCGCGGCCTTCGCGACCCACCTCATCAATAACCCGGACACACTCCCCGAAAAGGTACTTTCCCGGATTGCCCACAAGCATGCATCCTTGGGGATCACGGAGGATCAGTACGGAGTGGTCTACGAGCACCTCTTCGCAGCCATCGCCGCGGACTTGTCCGAGGTCATCACTCCGGAAATTGCGGAAGCATGGACAGAGGTCTACTGGCTCATGGCAGATGCCCTGATCAAGCTTGAAAAGGATCTCTACGCCGCTCAGGCCAATGACAAAATGTGGATGCCCTGGCGCGTGACCAGCAAGGAGCCTGCGGGCACGGATGCCATGACATTCACCCTGGAACCGGCCGACCAAACTCCGGTGACGGCGGCAAAACCTGGTCAGTACGTCAGCGTCAAGGTCCAGCTTCCCGACGGCCTCCGCCAAGTGCGCCAATATTCACTGTCCGGTGACACGGGCACCCGCAGGGTCTTCACCACTAAGCTGAACGACGGCGGTGAGGTATCCACCGCCCTGCACACCGGCGTCGAACCTGGCGACGTCCTTGAGATCTCCAACCCATACGGCGAAATCACCCTTAAAGAAGGAGATAGCCCGGTCATTCTGGCATCGGCGGGCATTGGCTGCACCCCCACGGCGTCAATCCTGCGGGCTCTCGCGCAAACAGGCACCGACCGGCAGGTCCTGGTCCTTCATGCTGAGAAAACTATGGAGAACTGGGCACTCAGCGGCCAGATGAAGGCTGACGCCGCCACCATCAACGCTGATCTGAAACTCTGGCTCGAAACACCGCACGCCTCGGCCGCCCAGGGTTTCATGTCACTTCGCGAAGTGGACATGCCCGCCGATGCTTCGCTTTATCTTTGCGGACCGCTCCCCTTCATGAAGAAGATCCGCGACGAAGCGATCGACGCCGGGATTCCGGCCACACGCATTCATTACGAAGTGTTCGGTCCGGACGTTTGGCTCGCCAGCTAAGCCACACGGCCTAAGCCCCAGCACGGCTTTGGCTGACAGCACGGCTTCCCTGACAGCACGACGGCGGCCCGCCACCTTTCATACGAAAGGTGACGGGCCGTCGTCGTTCACTTAAGAACGCCGTTGTTCCTAAGAGGTCTAGCCCAGACGGGTCTTGAGACCGTCCAGCTCGGACTGGAGCGCCGCCGGGAGGGATTCGCCGAAGTTAGCGAACCATTCCTCGATGGACGCCAGTTCGGTTGCCCACTCTTCGGGGTCGACGCGAACGGCAGACTCGACCTCAGCCGGGGTCATGTCCAGGCCCTCAAGATCGATGGATTCGCCGGTCGGCACGAAGCCGATGGGGGTCTCCACGGCGTCGGCCTTACCTTCGAGGCGCTCGATGGCCCACTTGAGCACACGGGCGTTGTCTCCGAAGCCAGGCCAGGCGAAGCCGCCTTCAGCCGTGCGACGGAACCAGTTGACCAGGAAGATCTTGGGCAGCCGCTCCGGGTTAGCCTTGGCAGACAGGTTCACCCAGTGGTTCAGGTAGTCACCTGCGTCGTAGCCGATGAACGGCAGCATGGCCATGGGGTCGCGGCGGACCACACCAACGGCACCCGCGGCAGCAGCCGTGGTTTCGGAGGACAGGGTGGATCCCATGAAAATGCCGTTGGACCAGTTGCGGGCCTCGGTGACCAGCGGAATGGTGGTCTTGCGGCGGCCGCCGAACAGGATCGCGGACAGCTCCACGCCTTCGGGGCTGAAGTACTCTTCGGCCAGCATGTCGATCTGGTCAATCGGCGTGCAGAATCGGGAGTTCGGGTGGGCGGCAGGCTTGTCCGAGTCCGGAGTCCAGGACTCACCGCGCCAGTCGGTCAGGTGTGCCGGAGTTTCCTCGGTCATACCTTCCCACCAGACGCCACCGTCGTCAGTCAGGGCCACGTTGGTGAAGATGCTGTTGCCCTTGGCGATGGCACGCATGGCGTTGGGGTTGGTGCCCCAGCCAGTGCCGGGAGCGACGCCGAACAGGCCGGCCTCGGGGTTGACGGCGCGGAGCTCACCTTCCTTGCCGAAGCGCATCCAGGTGATGTCGTCACCCAGGGTCTCAACCTTCCAGCCCTTGATGGTGGGGTCGAGCAACGCGAGGTTGGTCTTGCCACAAGCGGACGGGAAGGCAGCGGAGATGTAGTAGGTCTTCTGCTCCGGGGAGGTCAGCTTGAGGATGAGCATGTGCTCGGCCAGCCAGCCTTCGTCGCGGGCCATCACCGAGGCGATGCGCAGCGCGTAGCACTTCTTACCCAGCAGGGCGTTTCCGCCGTAGCCCGATCCGAAGGACCAGATGGAGCGCTCTTCCGGGAAGTGCACAATCCACTTGTCGGTGTTGCACGGCCATGCAACGTCTTCCTGGCCGGCTTCCAGCGGGGCGCCCAGTGAGTGGAGGGCAGGCACGAAGAAAGCGTCGGTCTGCGTGATGCGATCCAGGACGTCCGTACCGATTCGGGCCATGATGCGCATGGAGGCAACAACGTAGGCGGAGTCGGTGATCTCGACGCCAAACTTTGGGTCCTCGGCATCCAGGTGGCCCATGACGAACGGAATGACGTACATGGTGCGGCCGCGCATGGAGCCGGCGAACAGTCCGCGCAGCTTCTGCTTCATTTCGGCCGGGGCCATCCAGTTGTTGGTGAAGCCTGCATCGCGCTCGTTCTCGGAGCAGATGAAGGTTTGCTCTTCCACACGGGCAACGTCAGCGGGGTCGGAGAACGCCGCGAAGGAATTCGGGAACGTTTCCGGGTTCAGACGCTTCAGCGTGCCGGCCTCGACCAGCTCGTCGGTGAGCTTCTTGTTTTCTGCTTCGCTGCCATCAACCCAGTGGATGCGGTCCGGCTGAGTCAGCTCGGCAACTTCCTCAACCCAGGCCAGAAGGCGTGCATGCGTAGTAGGTGCCTTCTCAAGCAGCGGCAGTCGCGCCAGATCGCCCATTGCGGTTCCCTTCCTCGGGTTCAGTGGTGTGTCCTAAACGATAGGGGCCGCGGACCAGACCAATCCGCTGTCAGACATCGGACATCCACAGAGGCGTAGGGCGAAAACCGCTAGAAATCAGGGTTTGAGGATCGAGAAGGCTAGAATTAAGTGACGAAGGTCACCTAGACCGGTCTAGTTGCGCAGATTACAGCTTTTCGATTTGGAACTTCACATGAACTTCTGTAAAGTTTATTGAGGTTCGAGGGGGTCAGAGAAACAGACCGCCGAGAATCACACGAAATGCGCCCATAGCTCAGCTGGATAGAGCGTCTGTCTACGGAACAGAAGGTCAGGGGTTCGAATCCCTTTGGGCGCACAGATGAAGACCCGCACCGGTTCGCCGGTGCGGGTCTTTTTTTATGCCCGGCTGACCTCAGTAAGCGGCCGCTGACCCGAACGCAGAAACAGCAAGGGCCGCCGTCGTACTNNAGTACGACGGCGGCCCTTGCGGTTAAGTCCGTTAGTCGCCCACCGCTTCACTGATGCGGCGACGGATGCCATCGAAGTGGCGATTGAGCAGTTCGGACGCCGAGACTTTGTCCCCGGCTGCGACCGCGGCGTAGATGCTGCGGTGCATGGCGGCAGTTTTCGCCAGGTCCTCATTGCCCGGTCCGATCTCCACGTGGATCTTCCGGTACACCTTCCAGAAGACGCCCATCAGGTTGATCAGGAGTTCGTTGTTCAGGGGTTCGAAGAGCCGGCGGTGGAACTCAGCGTCCGCGGCAACAAAATTCTCGCCGGCGGCAGCGAGTTCTTCCATCTGCTTCACGGCTTCTTCAATGGAGGCGAGCTGCTCTTTGGTCATGACATCCATGGATGAGCCAATCAGCCCGGATTCCAGGGCTTGGCGCACGTCCACCAGTTGCAGGGCTTCAAGGCCTTGATGGCGGAGTGAAAGGCGCCCCCGGAAGGTCAGTCCGTCGGCCAAGGCATCGAAGTTACTCGGTGCTACGAACATGCCGAAGCCATGACGGATTTCAATGACACCAAGCGCCTGGAGAACTTTGAGGGATTCGCGGAGCGTATTACGCCCTACGCCGAGTGCTCCGGAAAGCTCGCTCTCCGTGGGCAATGGATCGCCCGCCTCGAGCTCACGCTCAAGGATCAATTCCATAATGTCCGACTGCAAAGCACGCAGCCGGGCCTGTGCACTGAACCGCGCTTGCGGAACTACACCGGAAGTTGTCATGGCGCTCTCCTTGCCAATGCGCCACCCTATGAGAAGGCGGTGCGGTGTTAATATTGAGGCGAGCTTAGTGCCCACCGCAGAATGACTTACTCGCAGCATACAATATCGGATGTCCCACCTCCCCGATAGCTGTTGCTACCGAATTCCTCCCTGAGAATTCCCTTCCGCACCGGCCGCAGCCGGAAATCCCCCACTTGACGTTCCGTTGTGACCGCCCTTACAGTTTCCATACGAGCATCGGACGTCCTACATCCGATAACCCACGAAACGCGAATGGTGAGGCACCCTATGAGCAAGACGATCCACAGCCTGCCGCTGGTCAATGACGCCAGCCGCCGGAACTTCCTGAAGCTAAGCGGCGCAGTTGGTGCAGCAGCCGCCTTCACGGCAACCCTTTCTGCGTGCGGCGGCGCTGCCAGCACCACCACGGGCACCACCACCAACACGGCTGCGGTCAACAAGGACCTCATCATCGAGGCAGGCATTTCCTACGCACTCTCCACGGGTTTTGACCCGCTGAGCTCCTCCGGCGCCACCCCTATGGCCGCCAACCTGCACATCTTCGAAGGCCTCATCGAACTGCACCCCGCCACGCGTCAGCCGTACAACGCTTTGGCTGCCGCAGACCCCAAGAAGGTCAACGACACCACCTACCAGGTGACCATTCGCGAGGGTGCCAAGTTCCATGATGGCTCCCCCGTCACCACCGAGGACGTCGCTTTCTCCTTCACCCGCGTGATGGATCCGGCCAACAAGTCCCTGTTCTCCCAGTTCATTCCCTTCATCCAGGACGTCAAGCCGCTGGACGAGAAGACGGTTGAGTTCACTCTGAAGTACGCCTTCCCCGGCTTCGGGCCCCGCATCTCGGTAGTCAAGATTGTGCCCAAGGCGCTGGCCACCGACCTGAAAGCCTTCGATGCCAAGCCAGTGGGCTCCGGCCCCTACAAGCTCGTTTCGGCGGTCAAGGACGACAAGATCGTGTTCGAAGCATTCGCTGATTACAACGGCCCCAAGCCGGCATTGGCCAAGGGGATGAACTGGTTGTTGCTCTCCGATGCCGCCGCCCGTGTCACCGCTGTGCAGTCCGGACGCGTCCAGGCGATCGAAGACGTGCCCTACCTGGATGTTGACGGGCTGAAATCCAAGATCAAGGTGGAGTCCGTCCAGTCCTTCGGCCTGCTGTTCCTCATGTTCAACTGCGCCAAGGCACCGTTCGACAACAAGCTGGTCCGTCAGGCCCTGCACTACGGCATGGACAAGGAAGCCATCATTAAGAAGGCCCTGTTCGGCAACGCCAAGGCTGCCACGTCCTACTTCCAGGAAGGCCATCCGGATTACGTCAAAGCCAAGAACGTCTACGGCTTCGATACGTCCAAGGCTGAGGAACTCCTGAAGCAGGCCGGCGTCACCAGTCTCGAATTCGAACTCCTCACAACGGACACCGCCTGGGTGAAGGATGTTGCGCCGCTGATCCTCGAATCCTGGAACAAGATCCCTGGAGTCAAGGTCACCGTCAAGAGCCTCCAGTCCGGCGCTTTGTACAGCGACCGCGTTGGCAAGGGTGATTTCTCCGTGGTCGCAGCTCCCGGCGATCCCTCCGTTTTCGGTAACGACGCGGACCTCCTCTTGAGCTGGTTCTACTCGGGTGCAACATGGATGGACAAGCGCGCCTTCTGGACCACGCCGGAGCGTACCAAGCTGCAGGAGCTCATGAACAAGGGCTCGCAGGCTTCAGGTGAGGAAGCCAAGAAGATCGTGAGTGAAATCGTGGACATGGTTTCGGACGAAGTTCCCCTGTACCCGGTCTTCCACCGCCAATTGCCCAGCGCATGGGATGAAAAGAAGCTCAACGGCTTCCAGCCCCTGCCCACCACTGGCTTGTCCTTCGTCGACGTCGGACGCACAGCCTAAGCAACCCTTCGCGTTGTGAGGCCCGCTCTGCAGGGTTTAACCCCCAAAAACCCTGCAGAGCGGGCCTAACAACCAGATCAACCGGAGAATACATTGGTCACCATATTGCGTTTGCTAGGCCGCAGACTTGCAGCATTGCCATTGATGATCCTGGGCATTACGTTGCTCGTCTTCCTCGTCCTGCAGGCCGCTCCCGGCGATCAGGCAAGCTCCGCCCTCGGCGATGGCGCCAGCGAAGAAGCCAAGCAGCAGTACCGCCAGGACAATGGCCTGAACGACCCCCTGGTCCTGCAGTACTTCCGATTCCTCGGCAAGCTCCTGCAGTTCGACCTCGGGGTCACCACACCACCGGCCAAGTCGGTGGCGTCCATGATCGCCTCGGCGTTCCCTCTGACCCTTCAACTCACCTTCCTTGGCGTCCTCATTGCGATCGTGCTCTCCCTGGCCTTCGGCATCATGGGCGCCCTGTACCGCGACAAATGGCAGGACCAGCTGGTCCGCGTCTTCTCCATCGCCGCGATTGCTACGCCGTCATTCTGGCTCGGCATCCTGCTCATCCAGTGGTTCGCTCTGGGCGAGAACCCGATGTTCCCCTCAGGCGGAATTGCGACGCCGGAATCCGGCTTTGGCGGTTGGCTCAACTCGATGGCCCTCCCGGCACTCGCCCTCGGCATCCCGGTCTCAGCGTCCCTGATCCGCGTGGTCCGCACCTCGATGGTTGAAGAGCTGGACCGCGACTACGTCCGCACCGCCATCGGCAACGGTGTCCCTTACCGCGAGGTGGTCTCCAAGAACGTCCTCCGCAACGCGCTCGTCACCCCGGTGACCGTGCTGGGACTCCGCGTGGGCTACTTGCTGGGTGGCGCCGTCGTGATTGAAATGATTTTCGCCCTGCCCGGCATGGGCCAACTGATCCTCAACGGCATCACCAACCTGGACGTCAACCTTGTCCAGGGCGTGGTGCTCACCATCTCGGTCACCTTTGTTCTGGTGAACATTGTGGTGGACCTCCTTTACCTGCTCATCAACCCCCGAATCAGGACGGTATAGCTCATGCGCAGCAAGCTCGCAGAACGGCTAAGTGCCCCGGGCATTCGTTTCAAGGCCCTGCCCTGGGGCTCCCGTATCGCCCTGGTCTTCCTCATGGTGATTGTCCTGGCAGCGATCTTCGCGCCGGTCATCGCTCCGCACGATCCTCTGGAGACCTTCATCCCGGCCACGCCGCCCGGCGCCGAACACTTCTTTGGCACCGACCGCCTGGGCCGTGACATCTTCTCCCGGCTCCTGTTCGGCGCGCAGTCGTCGCTGATGATCGGACTCGGCGCGGTTGCCCTGGCCATCCTTGCCGGCGCACTCCTGGGTTCCTTCGCGGCCACCTCCAGCAAGTCCGTGAACGAGATCATCATGCGGCTCATGGACATCCTCATGGCATTCCCCGGCATCGCCCTGGCAGCCGTGCTGTTGGCAGCGTTCGGCAACTCGGTGCCCACCATCATCATCGCGATCGCCATTATCTATACGCCGCAGCTGGCCCGCGTGGTCCGCGCCAACGTCCTGGCCCAGTACGGCGAAGACTACGTCCGTGCCGAGCGTGTGATCGGTGCAGGCCGCTTCTACATCCTGGTCAAGCACATCGTCCGCAACACTGCCGCTCCCGTGCTGGTGTTCGCCACGGTCATGGTGGCCGACGCCATCATCCTCGAAGCCTCGCTGTCCTTCCTGGGCGCCGGCGTGCAGGACCCCGCTCCTTCCTGGGGCAACGTGATCTCCTACGGCCGCAACCTGGTCCTGTCCGGCGGCTGGTGGGCCACTACCTTCGCCGGCCTCACCATCCTCTTGACCGTGCTGTCACTGAACATCCTGGCCGAGGGCCTCACCGACGCCATGGTGAATCCGAAGCTCCGCCGCGCACCGGTAGTAAAGGACGACGACGGATCCTCCGCGGCCGTTGCTGTCGATGCCGAGGTTGCCACCTCCGTCGCCCAGCCCTCTGTGGTTGAGGCACACGAGCTCGACGGCGTCATGGCGGCTTCCGCTGACGGCGTCACTTCCGGGGCCAGCTCCTCAGCCGTGCTCACCGACGTGAAGCTGGCCGCCGCCAACCCGCACCTCCTGCTGGATCGCGAACTGGAACTTCTGGCATCCATCGAAGCGAAGCGCACCGACCGCCTCCCGCAGGTTTCTCCCGAGGCCCGCAACGTGCTGGAAGTGAAGAACCTGTCCATCCGCTTCCCGGGCCGCTTCGGCGACATCGCGATCGTGGACAACGTCTCCTTCACGGTCCGCGAAGGCGAGACCATGGGCCTGGTAGGCGAGTCCGGCTGTGGCAAGTCCATCACCTCCCTGGCCGTGATGGGACTGCTGCCCAAGACCGCCCAGGTCACCGGTTCCATCATGTTCGACGGCAAGGAACTCCTGGATCCGGCCACCAGTCACAGCAATCCCAAAGCCTACGAGGGCCTCCGCGGCGAACAGATCGCCATGGTCTACCAGGACGCCCTGAGCTCCCTGAATCCGTCCATGAAAATCAAGGACCAGCTGGAACAGCTCACTAAGCGCAACGGCCGCAAGACACCCGCGGAACTGCTTGAAATGGTGAAACTGGATCCCGTCCGGACGTTGGCAAGCTACCCGCATGAGCTCTCCGGCGGCCAGCGCCAACGCGTGCTGATCGCCATGGCCCTCTCCCGCTCACCGAAGATCGTTGTTGCCGACGAGCCCACCACCGCCCTTGACGTCACCGTTCAGAAGCAGGTTGTGGACCTGCTCAACGAACTGCGCGAACAACTCGGCTTTGCCATGGTGTTCGTCAGCCACGACCTCGCCCTGGTGGCTTCCCTCGCCCACCGCATCACGGTGATGTACGCCGGCCAGGTGGTGGAATCCGCACAGGCTTCCGAGCTTCTGCAGAATCCCAAGCACGAGTACACCCGTGGCCTGCTCGGCGCGGTGCTCTCCATTGAGGCCGACGCTGTCCGCCTCCACCAGATCCCCGGCACTGTTCCGTCCCCGCGGGATTTCGCCACGGGCGACCGCTTCGCGGCCCGCTCACTGCGACCCGACGCCGATCCCCACCAGAAGCTGGTCCTCACCGCTGTTTCTTCCGTTGACTCAATCAACGGCGGCGATGCCGACCACTACTGGGCGAGCCATCTGAAGGAGGATGCGAAATGAGTGAATCAACCGGCAAGCCCGTCATCGAGCTCAAGGACGTCAAGGTCTACCACCATGCACGGACCGGTGGCCTGTTCCGTCCAAACATCGTCAAAGCTGTTGACGGCGTGGACTTCACCATCAGCCGCGGCGAAACCGTGGGCATCGTGGGTGAGTCCGGCTGCGGCAAGTCCACGCTTGCTTCGGTCCTCGTGGGACTTCAGCCGCCGACGTCGGGCAAGGTTTTGTTCCACGGAAAGCCGGCCATCAAGCGGAACGCGGCCATGCGCAAGCAGTTTGGCCGCTCCGTCTCCGTGGTCTTCCAGGACCCGGCGACGGCACTGAACCCCCGCATGACCATCCAGGACATCCTCACTGATCCCCTTCAGATTCATGGGATCGGCAACGCTGCTTCCCGCGCCGCCAAGGTCAAGGAACTCTTGGCCCTGGTTGGCTTGCCGCAATCGGCAGCCGAAGTGACGCCGTCGCAGGTTTCCGGCGGCCAGCGCCAGCGCGTGGCGATCGCCCGCGCGTTGGCTTTGGACCCGGACATCATCGTGGCCGACGAGCCGACGTCGGCGCTGGACGTCTCCGTCCGTGCGCAGGTCCTGAACCTTCTGTCCGACCTGAAAACCCAGCTGAACCTGGGCATGGTGTTCATCTCGCACGACATCCAGACCGTCCGCTATGTCTCGGACCGTATCTGCGTCATGTACTTCGGCAAGATCGTCGAACAAGGCTCAGCCGCGCAGGTCTTCGACAACCCGAGCAACGACTACACCAAGAAGCTGCTGGGCGCCGCGCCCAGCCTGCTTCACATCTAGTTTTTCCCCTCACAAGCTACAAACAACGGAGAATTCTGTGTCCACTCAGTTCCAGGGCGTCATCCCCCCGGTCATCACCCCCCGCCACGCAGACGGCAGCATCGACACCGCGTCGCTGAAAAACGTCACCAAGCACCTGATCGACGGCGGTGTGTCCGGCCTCTTCGTCCTGGGCTCCTCCGGCGAAGTCCCCTACCTCACCAACGATGAGCGTGAGCTGGTGGTCTCCACCATCGCCGACGCCAACGCCGGAGCAGTCCCGCTGATCGTGGGCGCCAACGAGCAGACCACCCACCGCGTGATCGAGGAAGCCCGCAAGGTGGTTGACCTCGGCGCTGACGCGATCGTGGTCACGTCCATGTACTACGCCATCGGCAACGCCGCGGAGACCGAAACGCACTTCCGCAGCATCCACGCCGCCATCGAGAAGCCCATCTTCGCCTACGACGTTCCGGTCCGCACGCACTTCAAACTGCCCACCGACCTTTTGGTCCGCCTCGGCCGCGACGGCGTCATTGCCGGTGTCAAGGACTCCTCGGGCGACGACGTATCCTTCCGCCAACTGCTCCTCGCCGCCAACGACATCCCCAACTTCGACATCTTCACCGGTCACGAGGTTGTGGTGGACGGTGCGCTCCTGGGCGGCGCGCAGGGTGTTGTTCCCGGCCTCGGCAATGTGGATCCGGCCGGGTACCGCCGCCTGTTCGACGCCGCACAGGCCGGCGACTGGACCGGCGCGGCCCGCGAGCAGGACCGCCTGGCCGACGTCTTCGAGATCGTCTACACCCCCAACGGACGCGTGTCCGGCGGAGCCGCTGGTCTGGGTGCGTTCAAGACCGCGCTGCAGGTGATGGGCGTGATCGAGTCCAACACCATGAGCTCGCCGATGCTGTCCTTGAACGATTCCGAGACTGCCGCGATCCGTTCGATTCTGGAACGCAACGGGCTGGTCTAGGTTTCAATGCCCACCTCCATGCCCCACGTGATCGGCGTTGACCTCGGCGGCACCAAGACCGCTGCCGGGGTTGTCTCCTCTTCTGGCGAGGTGTTGATGTTGGAGACCATTCCGACGTTGAACCGGGCCGGTGGCGAAGCGATCCTCGATGCCACCGCTGCGCTGATCACGGGTTTGGTGGAGCGCGCTGCCGACGCCGGAATGTCAGTTTCCGGCGTCGGCGTCGGCTCCGCTGGGGTCATTGACGCTGTTGCTGGGACCGTGGTGTCTGCGACCGACGCGATTCTTGGCTGGGCCGGGACTTCGCTAGTTTCGGGGCTTTCATCCCGTCTTTCGCTTCCAGCCACCTCCGTGCGGGCCGTCAATGACGTTCACGCCCATGCCCTCGGTGAAGCCTGGCTGGGCGCCGCCGCCGGATCCTCAAGTTCGCTCATGGTGGCGTTCGGAACCGGCGTGGGCGGGAGCTTCGTGCTGGATGGTTCGCCTGTTCTAGGGCACCGCTTTGTGGGCGGGCATGTGGGGCACTTCGCCTCGCCTTTGGCGGTTTCCGACGGTCTTCCGGTGCCTTGTGTTTGCGGTTCGGCCGGGCACGTCGAGGCCATAGCCTCAGGGCCCGCGATTTATGAGTCGTACCTGCGGTTTGGCGGTTCTTCCAGTGAGGTTTTGGACACTCGTGGCGTGTTCGCTCTTGCCGCTTCAGCTCACGACGGCGGTGCTGGCGCTACCACCGCTGGTGACCGCACCGCCGCCTTGCGCGCCATCGATATCGGCGCTTCCGCCGCTGGCCAGGCCGTAGGCGGGCTCATCAACATCCTCGACCCCGAAACCGTGGTGATTTCCGGTGGGCTGGCCGATGCCGGCGAGCTCTGGTGGAAGCCCATGGAAACGGCGCTACGCAAAGAACTGCTGACACCACTGGTTTCTGTGCCCGTTGTTCGGGCACGCCTCGGCAACACCGCTGCCATTGTTGGCGCCGCGAAACTCGTTCTTCAGTAGTCCGTAAATAAAGGCAGACACCATGATTCTCACCCCCAAAAACCTCGAAGCCCTCCGTTCCCAGCTCATCGTCTCCTGCCAGGCCTACCCCGGCGAGCCCATGCGCGATCCCCGCACCACGGGCCAAGTAGCGGCATCCGCCGTCATCGGAGGCGCTGCGGCGATCCGCGTCCAAGGGTTGGCCGACGTGCAGTTCACGCGCGCCGCCGTCGAGGTTCCTGTTATTGGTCTTTGGAAAGACGGCCATGACGGCGTTTTCATCACCCCCACCCTTCGCCATGCCTTGGCCGTTGCCAATGCGGGGGCTCATGTGGTGGCGATCGATGGAACGCGGCGTGAACGTCCGGACGGCTTGTCCTTTTCCGCCACTGTTGCCGGTATCCATGCAGAATCCCATGCCCTGGTGATGGCCGATTGTGGTTCGTTCGATGACGCAGTGGCGGCGGTCGAAGCGGGTGCGGACCTCATTGGCACCACGTTGTCCGGCTACACCGGCGAGCGCGCCAAGACTGACGGTCCGGACTTGGAGCTTCTGGAGCAGATCGCGTCTGCGGACTTGGGCAAGCCACTCATCGCGGAGGGCCGCATTCATACCCCGGCCCACGCCCGCCAAGCCCTCGACGCGGGTGCCTTTGCCGTGGTTGTTGGTACCGCGATCACCCACCCGGCGTCGATTACGGGCTGGTTCAAGGGCGCGATGCACGCGTAGCCCTGCAAACCCCACGCTAACCCTGCAGAACGGGCCTCACAACGCGCAGGGAGCGGTTGTAGGCTTTCCCCATGACTGCCGAGAGCTCCCGGGAATTCGATGTAATCGTGATCGGCGCGGGCGCCGTTGGAGAAAACGTGGCGGACCGTGTGGTCCGTGGCGGGCTGACGGCGGTGATCATCGAGAGCGAGCTAGTGGGCGGAGAGTGTTCCTACTGGGCTTGCATCCCTTCCAAGGCGCTCCTCCGTCCGGGTAACGTGCTCCACGCCGCCCAAGTGGTGCCCGGAGCCAAAGAGGCGATCACTGGAACCGTGGATGCCGGGGCTGCCCTTAAGCACAGGGACTGGTTCACCAATAATTGGCAGGACGGCAGCCAGGTTGAATGGTTGGACAGCGCCGGGATCGAGTTGATCCGTGGCAGGGGCCGAATTACTGGTCCCCGCGAGGTTCAGGTGGATGGACTCGATGGCAACAGTTACGCGCTCAAAGCCCACCATGCCGTGGTGGTCGCAACGGGGTCAACTCCCACCATCCCGGACATTGACGGCCTGAGCGACGTACCTTTCTGGACTACCCGCGGCGCCACGGCGGCCAAGGAAGCCCCAAAGCGCTTTGTGGTCCTGGGTGGTGGTGTGGCAGGGGTGGAGATGGCGCAGGCGTTCGCGCGCCTCGGCTCGGACGTCACCCTCATCGCCCGCGGTCGACTACTGAGCAGCTATCCGGAGGAAGCCGCCAACCTGGTGCTGGCCGGGCTTCGCGCCGACGGGGTGGCTGTTCATGTCCACACCGACGTGGAGAAAACGGAGGAGAACGACGACGGCTCCGTGACAGTCAGGTTCGACGGCAAGTCGCTCACGGCCGATAAAGTCCTGGTTGCCTCCGGGCGGCACCCCGCCCTGGCCAATCTGGGCCTGGAAAATGTTGGCGTTGAAGCACAGGACAGCAAACCCCTTCGACTCACAACGGATGCCAGCGGCTTGGTGGAAGGCCCTGCCAGCGATGGCACCAGCGGACTGTGGCTTTACGCCGCCGGGGACGCGGCCGGCAAGGTGCTCCTGACCCATCAGGGTAAATATGAGGCGCGTGCAACCGGTGACGCAATCGTCGCAAGGGCTAACGGCAAACTCGTCGGGGCACCCAAACCGTGGAGCCCGTGGGCCCACACGGCAAACGATCACGCTGTTCCGAGCGTGGTGTTTACAGATCCTGAGGTTGCCTCGGTTGGCCCGAGCCTGGAGCAGGCCCTGCTGCAGGGCAAGAATGTCACGGGCGTGGAACTCCCCATCAACGTTTCCGGCTCGCAGTTGCACTCCCCCGACTACAAAGGCTGGGCCCAGATAGTGGTTGATGAGGACAGGAAGGTCATCCTGGGAGCTACTTTCGTGGGTCCTGGCGTTGCGGAACTCCTTCATTCCGCAACCATTGCGATCGTGGGCGAGGTGCCTTTGGACCGGCTGTGGCATGCCGTTCCTTCCTACCCCACCATCAGCGAGGTTTGGCTGCGGCTCCTGGAAAAGTACGGGCTCTAAATCTCTATTTGAACTGACCAGTCAGTTTAGTTAGACTTTCAGCAGACACCATTTCTGCGAAAGGCTTCATTGTGCTGTCCGTACAGCAACTTCAAATCAACGGCCGCCGGGACGATCTCCTCCCGGCAACGTCGCTTCAAGTCCGCCGCGGCGAACTCCTGCTCGTGGCCGGAGAGGGCCAGGACCAGCGGACAGCTTTGGCGTTGGCTTTGAGCGGCCGCATGAAGCCAAGCAACGGCGTCCTCAGCTGGGACACCACCACCAAGACCAAGAAGATCCGCCTCGCCAGCGCTTTGGTGGACTCCCCCGGCGTCAACGAACCCGAGCAACACCTCAGCGTCCGCGACCTCGTCACCGAGGACCTCTCCCTGATCCCCCGGCGATACCGCGGCGCACTGCTGAGTAAACCGTGGCTGAAGGTCAACAGCTTCGAGGACATCGCCGGACTCTGGATAGAACAAATTCCCGCCGCCCGCCGGCTGGAACTCCTCACTGCACTGGCCTTGGCTGATCCAGCCACGGACCTCCTGGTGGTGGACTCCCCGGACCGCCATAGCGCCGATCCCTCGGCCTGGTTGCCCAGGCTTCAGGCATTGGCGTCCGACGCCGGGCGGCCGCTTGCCGTCGTCGCCGTCGTGGGTGCCCTCCCGGAGAACTGGACCGGAGCCGCTGCGGTGATCGGAAACTCAGTGACGCATCCCCCTGAACCGGAGGTGGAACCCACCCCCGCCGCACCGCAGGCCACCCGGCCCGAGCCGGCAACCGCCGTCGAACCCCAAACAGCGGACGAACCCAAGGCCAAGCACGCGGCCGAACCGGCACCCGAAACATCCGCAGCCCTCAAACCCGCTGCCCACACTGAATCCGAAAACCTTCAAAGGACTGCAAAGTGACTGTTCTGCGGCTGGCCCGCTCCGAACTCAAGCGCATGACCGGCGGGCTCCTGCCCAAGCTGACCATCCTCGCCCTGACCATGGTCCCGTTGCTGTACGGTGCCGTGTACCTTTACGCGAACTGGGATCCGTACGGCAACCTGAACCAGATCGACGCCGCCTTGGTGGTTGAAGACACGGGTGCCACCTCAAAAGACGGCACGGAACTCCAGGCCGGCAAAAAGGTGGCAGACAACCTGGTTGAGGGCCACGTTTTCAACTGGAAGCAGGTGTCCAGCGCCGAGGATGCAGATGCTGGCGTTCGCACGGGTGAGTACGCCTTCGCCCTGCGCATCCCCAAGGATTTCTCCTCCAACCTGGTCTCCCCCGGGAGTTTCGACGCCGCCAACCAGGCCATGCTGCACGTGACCACCAACGATGCCAACAACTACTTGCTGAGCACCATCGTGGACAAGCTCACAACGGCCGTGCATTCAACGGTGGCCAAGGAAGTGGGCGAGGAAACCGCCAACCAGCTCCTCACGGGCTTCGGCACCATCCATGCGTCCATCGTGAAGGCCGCCGACGGCGCCACGGAGCTGGCCACGGGTGTGGGCAAACTCAGTGACGGCGCCGCGACACTGCACACCGGCACCACCCAGCTGGTTACCGGCGCGGACCAACTCGTGGCCGGGCAGACCCAGTTGCGCGATGGAGCCGTGCAGCTGAACACCGGTGCCGGCCAGCTCAGTTCCGGCCTCACGGAGCTCAGGAACAAGACCGCTACCCTTCCAGCTGATTCGCAGAAACTCGCTGATGGCGCCGCCCAAGTAGCCGCCGGAAACGCCGAGCTGAACGCGAAAGTCCAGGACGTCGTCGGGCAGCTTGAAGCGGCAGACCAGGGCCTCCGCACCCGCGTGGTGGAATCGAACGCGCGGCTGGTGGCGGCCGGTGTGCTGACGCAGGAGCAGGCAGACAAGGTCCTGGCAGACTTTGACTCCGCAGCAGCGTCAGGCCCCGTCACCGATGCAAAAGCAAAGATTTCCGGGGACGCCGCCAAAATCCAGCAGCTCTCCGACGGTTCAGCCGCTGTGAGCGCAGGCGCAGCCAAGCTCGCCGCCGCCACACCAGCACTCACCGACGCGATCTCGAAAGCCGCCGACGGGGCCGGGCAGCTGAACGCGGGCGCATCAACGTTGGCCGCCGGGCAGCAGACCGCCCTGGACGGCGCTGCCAAGCTCGACGACGGTGCCCACCAACTGGACGACGGTGCAGGCCAGCTCGCCAGCGGCGCAGTGACCGCATCCGATGGGTCACATACCCTGGCCACCGAGCTTGCGAAGGGCGCAGGAGACATCCCCAACCCCAACGATGAGCAAAAGAACAGTGTGTCCAAGGTGATCGCGGACCCGGTGGCCGTGGACAACGTGTCCCAGGCCAAGGCCGGATCCTATGGCGCCGGGCTGGCACCCTTCTTCCTGACCCTGGCCCTCTGGATCGGCGTGTTCATGCTGGTCCAGGCCATGCGGCCCATCACCCAACGGGCCCTGGCTTCGAACGCCCCCGCCTGGAAAATCGCCGTCGGAGGCTGGCTGCCGTTCTTCGTCGTCTCGGTGCTGCAAGCCACCATCCTCACCCTGGTGGTTGACCTCGGCCTGGGCCTCAACCCCGCGCATCCCATCGGAATGTGGCTGTTCATGCTGGCGGCCGTAATGGCGTTCAGCGCGATCATTCAGGGCATCGTGGCGCTCATGGGAACTCCCGGAAAGTTCGTGGTTCTAATCCTGTTGGTGCTGCAGCTCGTTTCCTCGGGCGGAACGTTCCCGTGGCAGACCACCCCCATGCCGCTCCATGTTGTGCATGAGGTCCTGCCCATGGGATACGTGGTCACCGGCATGCGACACCTGATCTACGGTGGTGAGCTCAGCATGATCTGGCCCACCGTACTGGGTCTGCTTGGATACACTTTGCTGGGAGCGGCACTGTCAACGCTCGCCGTCCGCAAGCACAAGATGTGGACCCTCAAGACGCTGAAGCCGGAGATTGCAGTATGAGCACCACCGAGCCGGTCCCTTCCGCCGCCGATTCCCAGGGAGGCGAACCAGGCCCTGCCGGGAAAAAACTACGTCCCGGCCGCACCAACGCCACCAAGCAGCGCCTGTTCGAGGCCTCCATGGAGCTGATCGGCGAGCGCGGCGCTGCGGGGGTCACCGTGGATGAGATCGCGGCCGCTGCGGGGGTGTCCAAGGGAACGGTCTATTACAACTTTGGCAGCAAATCCGATCTGATCGCACAGTTGCTGCGGCACGGTGTGGACATCATGCTGGTCCGGCTGCAGGACGTTCGGGGCAACAGCAACGACCCCCTGGAGTCCATGACCAACATGGTGGGGCAGGCCATGGAGTTCATGGACGACTACCCCTCCTTCGCCCGGCTGTGGGTCAGCGAAAACTGGCGCACTCCCGGGGAGTGGAGTGCCGTGTTTGCCGAGCTCCGGGCTGAACTTCTGGCCGTGATTGGCTCGGCTGTGGAGAGCGTTGCGGCGGGCTACAAAGTGGACGAATCGATTGCACGGGGTTCTTTGGAGGCAGCGATATTCGGGGCCATCTTCGTGGTGGGACTGGACCGGCAGACGTACAACCCGGAACGCACCCGCGAGCAAAGCGTTGCGGCCGTGATGACCATCATGCACGGGTACGTCATCAAGTAACGCTGCCTCTCCTGGCGTTGTGAGGCCCGCTCTGCAGGCCTAAACCCGCGCGAACCCTGCAGAGGAGGCCTCGCAACGGTACGCAATTGGAATCTGAAGCGGCGTGGCGTGGCCACTTGGTCGGCGATGATTAACCTCATGCGTCACATGGGGAACAGCGGGAAGCTTGCGGTGGTGTCCGCGTTCGTCTCGCTCGGGCTGTTAGTGCTGGCCGCAGTAGTGCTGGAGGAACTGGTGTTGTACCTGTTCCTGGGCTCCGTGCTGATCTGCTACCTGGCGTCCCTGATCCAAGTGTTCAACCGCCGACGCTATCTGGTGATCCTGCTCGGCGCAGTGGGCACCAGCTTGTTCATCGGGTGCAGCATTGCGTTCTTGCGGATGTGGGGCATCGCATTTAGCCAGGACGCCGCTGCGCTGGGCAGTGCTCCCGCCGGCGGTGCTCAAGCCGGCGGTGCTCCAGCCGGCAGTGGTGCACTGGGCGGCCCGGCCATCCCGGCCAGCACCCAGGACTCGGACATCTATTTCTACTTGGCCGTGGCAGCCGGCATCGGAACGCTGGCGGTGCTGTTCCTCGGAGCAGTGGTACCGTCGTTTGGTTCGCGGGCTGCGGCGCCTCACAAACGCCCCTCGACGCCGGTGAAGCGAACCCCGGTGCCCCGCAAACCAGCTTCCCGTCCGGCCACACCTGTCAAACGTCCGGCTGGTTCGTCCCCACGGCCACCCACTGCAACCAAGGCTCCTGCAGTCAAGCGCCCCGCACCGCGTACGCCAACAACGTCAGCCAAGCGGCCGGCGTCGAGCGCTTCTGCCCAGCGCAAGCCGGCCCCGAAGCGCTAACGCACCTCCGAACGTGCGTTGCGGGGCCCGCTCTGCTTGCTTACGCGGGATCTATAGGCGCAGAGCGGGCCTCACAACGGGAGTTTCCGGGCGGATTTTGCGTCCGGCACCCAGGACGGCGGTGGCAACTCCCAGGAGGAGGATCAGCCCGCCGAGGATCTCGGTCAGTGTGGGAATCTCGTTCAAAACAAGCCACGCGGCCGTCATCCCCACCACAGGGACCAAAAGCGTGAAAGGCACGACGTCGGAACTCGGGTACAGCGACAACAGCCGGTTCCAGATGCCGTAGCCAATCAGGGACGCGAACACGGCCGTATAGATGGCGCTCAGGATAGTGGCGGGCTGCAGGTCGGTGAGAGTGGCCCATACGATGCCCGGCCCGTCCACCAGCAGCGACAAACCAGCCAACGGGACCGGCACCACGGCACCGGACCACACCACCAGGCCCAACCCGGAGGCGGCTTTGGAATGCCGGGCCACCACGTTGCCGACCGCCCAGGACAACGCCGCGGCCAGGACAATCATGAGCGGAAGCACCGGCGCCACGACGCTGCGCCCCAACGCCACTACTGCCAAGCCTGCGATGCCCAGAGCCACGCCCGCCAATTGGCGGCGGCTCGGCTTCTCACCGAGGAACCTCGCCGCCAGCAAAATGGTGAACAGAACCTGCGCCTGAAGTACCAAGGACGCCAAACCTGCGGGCATCCCCAAGGCCATGCCCAAGTACAGGAGGCCGAATTGGCCGGCACTCATGAAGAGCCCGACGCCGACAATCGCCTTCCAGCCCACGTCCGGTTTGTGGATGAACAGGATGAAGGGAAAGACCACCAGCAGGAAGCGCATGGCGACGAAGAGCAGCGGCGGGACTTCCCTGCCGTTGGTGTGCAGGCCGAGGTCTATCGCGACGAAGTTGATGCCCCACAGGACAGCAACTACCACGGCAAGGGCGGAGTGGCGAAGGTTCACACGTACACTCTGGCCTCCTTTTGGTTGAAGCACCAGCGTTGAATTCAACATGGAACAGCGTAGATTTGCTTCATGATCGACATTTCCTCCCTGAGGGCCTTGGTGGCCGTGGAACAGCACGGCTCAGTTGTGGCGGCGTCGGACGTCATGGGTTTCAGCCCTTCAGCCATTTCGCAGCAAATCAAGAAACTTGAGAAGCAGACCGGCGTCACCGTGCTGGAACGCAATGGCCGGGGGGTGCTCCTCACGGAACGCGGCCTGGCTTTGGCGGGCTATGGCAGGCGGATCATGGGCGAGCTCGAAGAACTCCAAGCCACACTGCTGGCCGATCCCGCGAAACCTTCAGGCCTCCTGAGGCTCGTTGCGTTTTCCACAGCCTGCCGAGGCCTGGTGGGACCGATGCTGGGGCGCATGGCAACCGCCCACTCCGCGTTGGACATCACCGTGCTGGCCGAGGATCCCCGCGAGGCTGTACAAAGAGTGGCATCAGGCGAAGCGGAACTCGCGGTTGTCCATAACTGGAACTCGGTGCCCTTGGTGATCCCGGAGAACCTGGTGCTTGAGGACCTCTGCATCGACCAAGCCGATGTCCTCGTCAACAGCACCCACCCACTTTCCGGAAGTGCCGCCGTCGAGCGTGAAGACCTAATCAACGAAACCTGGATCAGCACCCCGGCAGGAGCCATCTGCAACGAAGCATTGCTGCAGATCTTTGCCGGGCTGGGCAAGGTCCCCGATATCCGCGTTTACGATCCCGACTTCTCCACCCACATCGCCATGGTGGAACAAGGCGTGGCCGTGGCACTCGTTCCCAGGCTCGGCAGGCCACCGCTTCCCGCCGGCGTGGTTGCCATCCCGGTGATCAACCCAGTGCAGCAACGGTCCGTGGGCGTGGTGTACCGGAAGACGATGACCGCCAGCCCCAACATCCGAACGGCGGTGCGAATGCTTCGCGAAGTCGCGGGCGGACTTCCCCTGCCACAGGGGTGACCAGGAGCGATCACGGCCACACAGTGGGCACGGCGAAGGCGTAGCGGCTATTTCGCAGGACCTACTTGCGGGGAACCGCGAAGTGCGTGAGCCGGGCGTCCTGCCCGTCCAGCTCAGCCCACGATTTTTCCGTTTCCATCACCGTCAACGCACTGGTTGGGTACCTGGTGGCGGCATCCATATAGGCGTCGTGGTCAGAGTCGCGGGACGCCAAGTGCATAGCCAGATCCTGGACTCCAGGCATATGCGAGATCACCATCAGTGTGGTCACAGTGTCCGGGACGTGGTTGATGACCGTCAACATGCGGTTGGCCGAGGCGGAGTACAGGCCGTCCTCAAGTTTGGGCGTCGGTGCTTTGTCGCCCAGTTCGTCGCACACCCAGGTGCAGGTCTGGCGGGTTCTTAATGCTGACGAGCACAGAATGAAGTCAGGCACCACGCCCTGCTGGAGCAACCATTTGCCGGCCAGCGGAGCCTCCCGGTGCCCGCGCTCCTCCAAGGGGCGCTCATGATCAGGCACGCCGGTAGGCCAATCAGCCTTGGCATGCCGCATGATCACCAGGCGCTTAATGTGATGGTCACTCATAACCCAACCCTATCCGCCGCAGGCCCCCGTGGCTTCCTGACCTTCTTTGGGAAAAGAACAGCCCTTGGTCAACCTGATGTGGTTGCCCAAGGGCTGTTGGCAGATCAATGAGGGTCAGGACCGCACGCAGCGCCGGCGCCCGCCGAGGCCAGTACTCTCCCGGGCTGCGTGGTGCTTAGATCGAGTATTCCGGAGCGGCCCAGACAATAACTTCGGGGTGCTCGTAGAAACGGTAGCCCTGGCCGCGGACCGTGCGGACCGTGTTGGCGAGGCGGCCGAGCTTGGAGCGGAGACGCCGGATGTGGACGTCGATGGTGCGCTCGTTGGGTACCTCTTCGGCGTTGCGCCATAGTCCCTCAAGCAGTTCGTCGCGGCCCACGGTGCGGGTGCCGTTTTCGACGAGGTAGTTGAGGAGTTCGAATTCCTTGAACGTCAGGTTCAGCGATTCGCCATCCAGGTGCACTTCGCGGCGGGCGAGGTCAATCAGCACGCCGGACGGACGGGATTCCTGCTGCGGCGCCGGACGGGCAGCTTCGGTGCGCTGGCGTGCGGCAACAGTGGGGTCACCGAACGTGGAACGCACGACGTCGAGGGCTGACCCGGGTGCCCCGGCGGGGGCCACTGCGACGGCGGCATAGCTTTCCGCGCCGGTCACGAGGGACTGGGCGTAGGCCCGGATTTCCTGGGCGAGCTTGGCGATGGATGTTCCTGCAGCGGCAGCAGTTTCTTCGTCAATACCCATGTACAGGACAAATCCGCGGGCCACGTTGTCGTTGGCGACGGGGCGGAGTTTGTCCGACTGGGCAATCACAGGAGTGGGTGCAGTCATGGGTGCCGGCTCTGCCGTGGGGACTGCGCGCAACTGGCCGTAGGAGTTGGGGTTGTAGCCCTGGGGCACATAGCCGGGGGCCTGCTGACCTGCGCCCTGGGGAGCCGGAGAGTAGCCGGGTCGGCTGCCGAAGCCGGGGCGAAGCCCTGCGTTTGACGCTGCCTTGTTGGCGTTACGGACGGAGATGTGGACGTATCCAGATGCAACTGACATGGAGTGCTTACCTCAAAAGTGAATAGCCGTCATCGCGGCTTCGAATGCTGATTGTCCCCGCAATGAGTTTGGGGAGGGGCGCCCAACGCTGGGCTAGGGGGCGAATGCCTGAAACTTCTTGGGGTGGAAAGTTAGGCTTGCATTCGACAACAGCGGTCATCATGGCCAGCGGGTTCGCTGGGCCAGGTTGCTGCGGCTGCAGGTGCTGTTGAGTTCTTGTTCACATTGGAAGTGTGCAACGTAACAATGGCAACACGCAAGTAACAAAGCGTCGAACCGTCCACATTTTGAGACGTTGAGGTCTATTGTGCCGCAAATCACAATTCAGGCGGGCCTATAAATGAATGGCATTTCATTCGACCACAGCCGGGAATATTCGCCATCGAGTGAATTTTCTTCGGTGAATCGGGCCAGAATGATGCTTCGGTTCCCACGAACGGGCATGCGGCGGAATCTCACGATCTGAAACAGTTGTTGTCCAATCACACTAAATGGCGGTTCAGCAAATTTCCCGAAAAAATCTGCTACAAGCTGTAGAAACAGCTCTCTCGCTAGTGTTGGGTTCACAGCGTCCTCACAGGACCGGCAAAGCGCTGGCTAACCAGCAGAACGGAGAGTTGTCCCATGGCCCCCTCGCACTCCATGACCAACAACCTTCCCCAACTCTCCCATCCGGACGGCTCCCCCATCCGCGCCCTTGTGGTGGACGATGAACCCAGCCTCGCCGAGCTCATGAGCATGGGACTTCGAATGGCGGGCTGGTCCGTGGCAGTGGCCGGGGACGGGCCCGGGGCCGTAAAACTGGCCAAGGACTTTCGCCCTGACGTGCTGGTCCTGGACGTCATGCTGCCCGGCTTCGACGGCGTGGAGGTCCTCAATCGCATCCGCACCTTCGCCCCGGAAGTTCCCGCACTGTTCCTCACCGCCAAGGACGCCGTACAGGATCGGATCGTTGGGCTCGCCGCCGGAGGGGACGACTACGTCACCAAGCCCTTCAGCATGGAAGAGGTCCTCCTACGCCTCCACCGTCTGGTCCAGCGTTCCGGGGTGGCGGCCATGGACACTGCCGAGCTTGTGGTGGGAGATCTCACGCTGAACGTGGACACCCGCGAAGTCACCCGGGCCGGCGAGGACATCCCGCTCACCGCCACCCAGTTTGAACTTTTGCGCTACCTCATGGAAAACCCCAAACGAGTGGTCAGCAAAGCCCAGATTCTGGACCGGGTGTGGGACTACGACTTCGGTGGCCAGGCCAACATCGTGGAACTCTACATCTCCTACCTACGCAAGAAGATCGAAGCCAACCATCCGCCCATGATCCACACCATCCGTGGCGCCGGGTACGTCATCAAGCCAGCGGACTAGGCGTTGAGCACACTGTCAGGAGTGGCCAAAAGCTCCCGTATTCCCGGAAATCCACAGCGCAGCTGGCTGAACCCGTCCACCTGGCACCTGCGGACACGCCTGGTCCTGGTGGCCATGGCGCTCCTGGTGGCCATCTGCGGAGCCGTGGGCATTGTCAGCTACGCGTCCATGGACATGGTCTTCAACAGGCAGCTCGATAGGCAATTGGAGCAGGCGTCCAGCCGCGCGACCGACTTCGGCAGGCCGCCGTCGAACTTTCCCACGAACCCCTCCGGAAGGCCTGACCCGCTGGAAGCGCGCGGCCAGGCCGCGGGAACGCTCAACGCGAGGATCGACGGCTCAACCGTGAGAAGTTCGGGGCTCATCGACGCCCAAGGCAACCGCGTTTCACTCTCCGCAGCCGATGAGCAGGTCCTGTTGTCGCTCCCCAAGGACAACGTGCCGGTGGATCGATCCCTATCCAATGGTGACTACCGGCTGGTGGCAGTGGACACCTACGGTGATGTGATCGTGACGGGGCTGCCCTTGGCGGACAAGCAAAGCGCCGAGGCCTCGCTGGTGTGGACCATGGTGTTGGTTTCGTTGGGCGGATTGGTACTGATCGGCCTCGCCGGAACAGTGATCATCCGGCGGACCATGCGGCCGCTTGAGCAGCTCTCCGAGGTTGCCACCAAGGTTTCGCGCCTCCCCCTCGACGCCGGTGAGGTGGCACTTGCGGTGCGCGTACCGCCGTCGGCCGCTCATCCCGGAACGGAAGTTGGAAGCGTTGGCCATGCTCTGAACCAGATGCTGGAGAACGTCGCCAGTGCATTGGAAGCACGGCAGGAAAGCGAAACCAAGGTGCGTCAGTTCGTCGCTGATGCCTCACACGAACTCCGCACACCGCTCACCGCGATCCGAGGCTACACGGAGTTGCTGAGGATGACCGAGACCTTCACCGACGATGGCCGCAAGTCGCTGGCAAGGGTCCAGAGCCAATCGGAGCGCATGACCACGCTGGTTGAGGACCTGCTGCTGCTGGCGCGCCTGGACGAGGGGCAGCCCGTGAAAGTCGAGGACGTTGACCTGACCCAGTTGGTGATCGAAACCGTCAGTGATGAGAAGGTCATGGCGCCGGATCACATCTGGCACCTCCAGCTCCCCGATGAACCTGTGACAGTCCGCGGCGATGTAACGCAATTGCACCAGGTGCTTGCCAACCTGCTGTCCAACGCGCGCAAACATACCGATCCCGGCACCACCGTGGTGACAGGCGTCATGCTCTCCGCTGATGGCAGCGCAGTGGTCACAGTGACGGACAACGGCCCGGGCATTCCGGTCGATTTCCAAGGCCGGATCTTCTCCCGTTTTGCCCGCGCTGATGCCGCGAGATCGGGTTCTGAAGGCACCTCGGGACTGGGCCTTTCCATTGTGGATTCGATTGTTGCCGCCCATGGTGGCACCGTGGAGGTGACGTCCAGGCCCGGGCGCACTGAGTTCGCGCTGCGACTTCCCACGGTAAGCACCGGAGAAGGTCAGGCACGCCGGCAAGGCGACTCACCGGCGTCGTGATCTCTGTTACCTAAATGTGACTTCTGAAGAAACCTCCTGTACCGTCGAAAGGGTGGGTTTCCCCAAGGACCCACATCCGGGATGCGCCGAGCTCTGCCACTTCCCGGAGTCCGTTCTTCTTTGAGGCAGAGACGGGGGACCCACAGTCTCCGGGCCTGGCAATGTGCCGCCCTAGGGGTGAAGCCGCAGCGTGACGCGCGGCCGGATGACCTCATCCGAACCCGACAGCTAACTCCGCAGGCGCTGAGAGGTCACACAACATGTCTGAATTTAACGATCAGACGCGCCCTTCTGCGCGTCACCGCGACGAACACAACGCACCGCTCACCAAGTCGCAGTCCGTCCTCAAGAACGCTGCCCGCCAGGGTAAGTCCGGCCACCGCATGTCAGTCGTAGCCGGCGTTGTTGCAGCCGCACTGGGTGTTGCATCGCTCGGAACCGCCGCAAACGCTGCGTTGACTCTCCCTGAGGCGAGCCGCGTTGCCGGGACCCAGGCTGCTGCCCAGGTCAGCGCCAACAAGTCAGCTGAAATCTCCGCTTCCTTGGATGCTGCCGCCGCCAAGGGCGCAGCTGACCGGGCTGCCGCGGACAAGGCAGCTGCTGAGAAGGCCGCTGCCGACAAGGCTGCCGCTGACCAGGCCGCTGCTGAGAAGGCTGCCGCTGACGCTGCAGCCAAGCAAGCCGCCGACGCCGCTGCCGCCCAAGCCGCAGCTGAGAAGGCTGCCGCTGACGCTGCAGCCAAGCAAGCCGCCGACGCCGCTGCTGCCGCCGCCGCTGCGGAAGCTGCAGCTGCCGCTGCCACCCCGAAAGCCGTGGACGACCCCGCCGCTGCCAAGGCCTACGCCGCCAGCATCCTGGGCAACTACGGCTGGAGCGCAGCTGAGATGACCGCGCTGAACACCCTGTGGGAGAAGGAATCCAACTGGAGGACCACTGCCACCAACGCTTCCAGCGGCGCGTATGGCATTGTCCAGTCCCTCCCGGCCGGCAAGATGGCCTCCGCTGGTGCTGACTGGCAGACCAACTACCAGACCCAGATCAAGTGGGGCCTGAACTACATCAAGGAGCGCTACGGATCCCCGTCCGCCGCTCTGGGCTTCCACTTGGCCAACAACTGGTACTAAGCCAGACCGCTTCATTGCCGCGCCCGTTCCCGCCGTCCGCCCCAGTACCCACTGGAGCGGATGGCGGGAACGGGTGCGGCTTTTGCTGTTTTACAGGCGCCACCCGTGGTTCACAGGCGCTGCCCATGGTTCACAGCGCGGTCACAGCCTCCGCCTAGAGCCCACATAATCGGCCGTCGCATGCTGGATATATGACGCTCACAGCTCCCCGGCCAGCACTGCATAGGACGGTGCAAGTCCCTCCCGCCAGCACACCCGCGCTGGCTCCCGTCCTGGACATCGCCCTACCTGTGTTCAACCAGGAAGTCCGCCTGGAAGAAGACGTTCGCAGGCTACACGGGCACCTTGCAGACACTCTTCCGCACACCTTCCGGATCACTGTGGTGGACAACGCCAGCACGGACGGCACCCTGCGGATCGCCGAACGCCTGGCGAGGGAATTCCCCGAGCTTATGGTGGTCCGTCTTGATCGAAGGGGCCGCGGAAACTCCCTCCGTAAGATCTGGTTGTCCTCCGCGTCACCGCTGCTTGCCTATATAGACCTGGACCTGTCCTTCGACCTTTCGGCCGTGGCTCCTCTTCTGGCCCCGCTGATGTCGGGCCACTCCGACCTCAGTGTCGGCACGCGTCTGGCAAAGGCTTCGCACGGGAGATTCAGCCACCACCGTGACGTCATTGCACGCACCTACAATTTTCTGTTGCGCGTCCTGACGGGAGCGCGCTTCTCCGATGCTGAGTGCGGGTTCAAAGCCATTCGTGCCGACGTCGCCCGCCAGCTGCTCCCCTACACCCGTGATGAAGCATGGTTTTTCGACACCGAACTGCTGATCATCGCTGACCGCTCCGCTCTGCGCATTCATGAGGTGCCGGTGGACTGGAGCGACAATCCCGACTCAAGTGTCGACGTCGTACGTACCCTTTTGACCGACCTCAAAGGGTTGGCGGGGCTGACCCGCAAACTGCGCCGCGGGACAATTCCCGTCGCCGGGCTTCGCGCCGAACTGGGCCGGGGCCCTCACAGGCACTGAACTTTCCGAAGAGCGCTACGCCTCCGGTTCAGCCTCCACCGCGCCCCGTACGGCCGCGATGGACGCGGCCACATCACCAGCGTCCGTGGTCCAGTTGCTCACAGAGATCCGCAGGATCTCACGTCCTCGCCATGACGAACCGGACATCCACACCGCGCCCTCGGCCATGAGCCGCTGGGTGATGCGGTGCGTGCGATCGTCACTGCCGAAACTCACGGAGACCTGCGTGAATACGACGTCGTTGAGCACTTCCACTCCCGGGATCGCGGATAGTCCTTCAGCCAAAGCACGGGCATTTGCCGCAAGACGGTCCACCATGGAAATCACGCCGTCCCGGCCCAGCTGCCTCAGTGCCGCCCACACCGGAATGCCGCGGGCGCGGCGGGACATCTCCGGAACTTTCTCGAAAGGGTCCCCCGGTCCGGCATCAGTGGCTATCAGGTAACTGGTGTGAACACTGAAAGCACGCCTCAAGGCTTCCGGGCGGGCCACGATTGCCAGGCCACAGTCGTAGGGGACGTTCAGGGTTTTGTGTGCGTCCGTTGCCCACGAGTCGGCGTCCTCAACACCGGCCAGCCGGGTACGCAGCGTTGGGCTCACAGCCGCCCACAAACCAAAGGCGCCGTCCACATGTACCCATGCACCGCGATCGTGGGCCACGGCTATGGCCTCCTCCATGGGATCAAACGCACCGGAGTGGAGGTTGCCGGCCTGCAGGCAAACCAAGGATGGCCCCGGCTGCTGATCCATGGCATCGGCCAAGGCATCGGGAAATATCCTGCCCTCGTCGTCGGCGTCTACCGGAACGCATGCGCCCAAGCCCAGGTACCGCAACGCGAGATCGACGGCCGCGTGCCGTTCCCGTCCTGCAAAGGTTGTGATGCGCGGTGCCCCGTTGAGGCCGAGTGCTTCGAGGTCCCAGCCCGCCTCGTCCATTAAGTACTGGCGGCCAGCCGCCAGCCCCACAAAATTGGCGGTGGTGGCGCCAGTGGTGAATCCGACGTCGGCGGTGGCGGGCAGGTGCAGGAGGTCCAAAAGCCAGGCGGCGGCAGATTCTTCAATCGCGGCGGCGGCGGGGGTGGCGAACCGGAGCCCTGTGTTCTGGTCCCAGGCGGAGACGAGCCAATCGGCGGCCATGGCAGCAGGGAGGGTTCCGCCCATCACCCACCCAAAGAATCGACCGGACTGGATCGCCATGAGCCCGGGCTCAGCCAGTGCGGCGAGCTCATCAATGACCTCTGCGGCATCGGTGGCTCCGTCCGGGAGACGCGGCAGGATGCTCCCGGCCACCTGATCGGCATCCGAGGAAGGACGGACAGAACGCGTAGGGACAGACGCAAGCCAGTCACCGGCGTGGACCATAGCCCGCTCCAATGCAGCACCGTACGCCTCCGGCATCGCAGACATGCGCACAGCCTACGCCCGGTTCACTGCGCCGAACAGACCGGGCAGAAAACCTTAGAGCGTTAGCGTCAGGAGGTGCCCGCCGTCGTCGTCCTTTACTGCGGTGACCGTCACTGCGGTGTAGTCCGGGATCTGCCACATGCCCGGTTCCAGGTCCGCATTGTGCCTGGAAGCGGCCTTGCCCACCACAACGGTCCGCATTCCCGCGGCACGGGCGGCAGCAATACCGGCAGGCGCGTCTTCGAAAACCACGACGTCGGCCGGGTCGGCTCCCAGGAGCGCCGCCGCCTTAAGGTACCCCTCCGGGTGCGGCTTACCGCGGGTGACTGACTCGGCGGTGACCGCGGTGGACGGCATGGCGAGCCCGGCCGCCTCCATGCGGATCCCGGCAAGGATGCTGTCGGCGGAGGTGACAAGCGCGATCGCTTCATCGGGCAGCGCGGCCAGCACGGCTGCCGCGCCCGGGAGGGCGATCACGCCATCCGTCCGGGACCGTTCCATCTCGCCAAGCTCAGCGGTCAAAGCTTCAAAGTCAGCACCGGCGGGCGCGTACCGGCGCACGGTGTCGCCGGCTTGGACGCCGTGGGAGGTGCGGAGGATCTCGTCGAAATCCAAGCGGTAGCGGTCGGCGAACTCGGACCACACCTGCTCCACGATCGCTGTTGAATCAACCAGTGTGCCGTCCATGTCGAAGAGGATGGCGCGGGCGGTCAACGTAGGCGTCTCAGCGGGGAGAGCGGGTTCGGCAGGATGGCTCATGGTTCCATCCTGCCGCACGCTGTCTGCCACCCGGCGAAGTGTGACTTAGCCGTTGGGCCTCTGAGGCAGGTACTGCACCGCCCACTGGTTGCCGTCAGGGTCCGCGAAGTAGACAAAGTGGCCCCAATCCTGGACGTCGACGTCGCTAACATCCACACCGTTGGCCTTGAGGTGATCATGCGCCTTATTGATGTCAGCCACTACCACTTGCAGATTGGGCGCCGAGCCTGGGGGGGCGTCGGTGAGGCCCTCACCGATAGCGATGGAGCACGCAGAACCCGGAGGCGTCAGCTGAACGAAGCGGATGCCATCAGTGGGACGCTCATCGAAGTCGGCATTGAAACCAACCTTGTTAACGTAGAAATCCTTCGCGCGGTCGACGTCGGAGACAGGGACAAATACCAGTTCAAGTTTCCAGTCCATGCGCCACAGGCTAACCAAGCCCGACGAAAACCGGTAGGGGGCTCCCTTAGCCCGCCACGCCGTAGAGGCGGTCGCCGGCGTCGCCCAGGCCGGGCACAATGTACGACTTCTCGTTGAGCTTCTCGTCAATGGAAGCCAGAACTACCTTCACGTTGGCGTCTGCGAGCTCTTCTTCCAGCTTTGCCAGTCCTTCCGGAGCAGCCAGCAGGCAGATGCAGGTGACGTCCGAGGCGCCGCGCTTGAAGAGGAACTTGATGGCCTCACGCAAGGTGCCACCAGTTGCGAGCATGGGGTCCAGGACAAAGATCTGGCGGCCGGTGAGGTCCTCGGGGAGGCGCTCGGCGTACGTGATGATGTCCAGCGTTTCCTCGTCCCGGGCCATGCCCAGGAAGCCCACTTCAGCGGTGGGGACCAGCTTGGTCATGCCCTCAAGCATGCCGAGGCCTGCGCGCAGGATGGGGACCACCAGCGGCGTGGGCTTGGTGAAAGCCGTGCCAATGGTGGTGGTGACGGGGGTTTCAATCTCCACTGGCTGAGTCTTGACCTCGCGGGTGGCCTCATAGGCCAGGAGGGTGACGAGTTCTTCAGTGAGCTGCCGGAAGACCGGTGAAGGAGTGTTCTTATCCCGCAGAACGGTGAGCTTGTGAGCGACCAGCGGGTGGTCCACGACGAGTGTGCGCATCCCCCAAAACTATCATTGAGACATGAGCGCCACCGAGCCGTATCAAGCAGATCACCTGGCCTGGATGGGCCTTGCCCTGGACGAGGCCCGGTTGGCGTTGAAAACTGACGACGTCCCCATTGGCGCCGTGGTGTTGGGGCCCGACGGCGGCGTGCTGGGTTCCGGACGCAACGAACGGGAAGCGCACGGGGACCCGACCGCCCACGCGGAGGTTGTGGCCATTCGTCAGGCTGCTGCTTCGTTGCGTCAGCGCGCTTTGGCCTCGGGCGGCTCGGGTGACGGTTGGCGGCTTCAAGACTGCACCCTGGTGGTCACCCTTGAGCCCTGCGCAATGTGTGCCGGGGCCATTGTCCTGGCCCGGATTCCGCGCGTGGTGTTCGGGGCGTGGGACGAGAAAGCCGGAGCCGTAGGGTCTGTTTTCGATATCCTTCGCGAGCGCCGCCTCAACCACTGGGTAGAGGTGTACGCGGGTGTTCGCGAGGAGGAATGCGCGGGCCTGCTCAAGGACTTCTTCGCTAAGCACCGGTTGCCCTAGTTCGTAGGGCTTTGGAGCGCTTCAGCGTTGGAGGGCATCAAGGACGGTGGCTGCGGTGGTGTCCCAGCCTTGGAGGTGGTCCCGGGCTCGGAGTGCGCTGTTGCGCCATCGCTCTTGGAGTGCGGGGTCCGTGAGCCAGCTCCTGAGGGTGTTAGTGAGGTTCCCGGTTTCCTGGAGCTCCAAGGCAGTGCCCGCCCTTGTATCACCCAGTGCTTCCACGGCTCCCGTCCCCTGCCGCACAAGCACGGGGATGCCATGAGCCAACGACTCCGACACCGCCATTCCATAGCTTTCGGAGCGTGAAATAAGGACACTGAGGTCAGCCCTGCGCCACTGATCTTCAAGAGCCTCACCGGTCAACTCACCGGTGACGCTGATGCGGTTTTGGAGCGCGTGATGCTCGACGGCGTCCCTCACCTCGGCTGCGTACCTTGGGTCAGCGTCGTTGGAGCCGATGAGGGCTGCTGTCCACGGTTCGTCACGTATCTGGCTCAGCGCCTCCACCAAGAGTGTCTGGCTCTTATTGGGCAGCAATGCTCCGACAGCGACGATATGCGGTGGCTGCGATCCCTTGGCGGGGTCTGCTTTGTCGGCCCCGGGCGTAGCGATGACGATGTCCTGTTGCCCATGCTTGGTTCGCAGTTCCGCTGCGGCATGGGCGCTGGGGCAGATGATTCCCGTGGCGGCAGCCAACGCCTTGGCCTCACGCTCGGGGTGGTCCGCCAACGCCATGTGGGACAGGATCCACACAGGGGTCCCTTTACCTACGGCACCAGCGATCGCCTCCGGAGCCCCACTCGCTACCAGTCCATCGGCAATCACTGTTGTGCCGCCGTCGAGCATCTCAGCAAAACGTTGCCGGTCCGCGAGGCTGCCAACCGGCCAGTCGCCGTCGACCGTTACTGTTTCAACGTCGACGCCCAAGGCGGACAGGTGCTCGGCGAGCTTGGCGTTGTACTTGTTGCCACCGGAGCCGTGCCGGATGTTCCCCGGGACCAGGAAGCGGATGCGCACTTAATTGACCGGGTTTACTTGACCGGGAGCTCCAGCGAATAGCCCGCCCAAGCGTCAGGGTTTTCGCGGAGGACAACGTCGATGCCGGTGAGGGCCGGACCGTCCACAGTGTCCTGGATCCGGGCGGCCATGGCATCGGCGATGTGCTTCGCGAGCGCTTCGGTGGTGGAAAGTTTGCCCTTGAAAGCGGGGTGCTCGTCCAGGTTCTTGTAGTTCAGGTCCTCCAGCACTTCCTCGAGGATGCCGCCGGCGGCACCGATGTCCAGGACGATTGCGTCGTCGTTAACGTTCGGCCGGCGGAAGGTGACCTCGGCGACGAACGTGGCGCCGTGCAGGCCCTGGGCCGGGCCGAAGGCTTCGCGGGGAAGGCTGTGGGCGATCATGAAGTGGCGTCGGACGGTCAAGCTGAACATCTATTTATCCTCCGGGTGGGGGTAGGCGACCACGTGGCAGAAACCGCCGGGCCGTTCGAACAGTTGTGTCAGTGTGGTGGGCAGGTTCCGGAACAAGCATTCACTGGTCAGGAAAGTGTCGAAGAGCGGATCCGTCAGCTCGATTGCAGCTTGCTCGAGGCGTTGTGCGTTGCTTCGCCGGTGCCTCCTGGGCAGGGCCACGGCGCCCACCTGGCTGGAGCGGATATTCAGCCGACGGGCGTGGAAATCCTCGCCGAGCGGCAGGGTGACTTCCTTGTCCGCAAACCACGAAAGTTCGATCACGTCCGAATCATCGCCGGCCAATTGCAGGCTCAGCTTGAGGCCCTCGTTGGAGGCGGAGCAGTGGAAAACGATGTCGTTGTCGCTTTTTGCATTCTCTGGTTCGGCGAAGTCGACGTTGATGGTTTCTGCCAGCTTCCGCTTCTCCGGATCCGCATCCACCAACTGCAGGCGGCCCAACGGATACTTCCGCAGCAGCGTCGCCAGGACGCCACCCACCAGGCCACCACCGACGACGGCGACACGGTCTCCCAGCCTCGGCCCGGCTTCCCAGAGGGCGTTGATGGCCACCTCAACAATGCCTGTGAGTACGGCGCGTTTCGCCGGGACTTCTTCGGGGATCGCCGTGAGCTGGCCCGTAGGAATGACGTAGAAGTCCTGATGAGGGTGAAGGCTGAAGACCGTTTTCCCTAGCCACTCATCCGGGCCTTCTTCCACGACGCCGACGTTCAGGTAGCCGTACTTCACCGGGCCCGGGAAGTCGCCCTCCTGATGCGGTGCCTGCATCAGATCAGCCACTCGCTCCGGGACGCGGCCCTCATGAACTACCCTTTCGGTGCCGCGGCTGACGCCTGAGTACAGGGTCCTGACGAGGGCTTCGTCGTCCTGCCTCGGCGGCAAGGCCTCCGGGCGTAACTCGCCATCGCCCGTCTCGGTGACCCAGTAGGCGTGGGCTTCGTGTTCCTGCGCGTGTTCTTGCGAAATCGTCATGGTGCTTATGAATCTATCGTTGGGGCGCTGCGGACGGAAGTTGGCCGTGTTTTCCTTGTTCCTTCTTGTGGGTGCACGAGGCCTCGTTTTGGGGAACCGGGCTGAACTCCGGTACCCTATTTCAGTTGGTGACGTGTCCGAGCGGCCGAAGGTGCAACACTCGAAATGTTGTTTGGTGTAAAAGCCAACGTGGGTTCAAATCCCACCGTCACCGCCACGCAGAAGGCCCCGAGATCCTTGAGAAATCAAGGATCTCGGGGCCTTCGTTGTTGACGGAGAGACAATTTGACAACGTACGATGTGTTCCCACGGAGTCGATGTGCGAAGTCAGATAAGGGTGGGAAATGGCCGAGGAAGAGTGGTACCAATCGCTCCGAGAACAGTGGAAACCGACTCACGTACGGCTGCTGCTCATCGGTGAGTCAGCACCCGATGACGGCGGCGATCCAAACAATCGGCGCTTCTTTTACGCAGAGCCATTGAGCCAAGCGGATAATCTCTTCCGGTCTGTCGTCGTAGCCTTCTACGACAGCGGCAAGCTGACCAAAGGTGATCTGAAAGAGCCTTGGCTTACGCGCCTTCGCAATGACGGCGTGTACCTGATCGATCTCGCATCGCAACCGGTCAACGCCATTTCGCCCGCAGCGCGCCGGGCTGCGCTCATGGCGAGCGTTGATGACTGCGTCCGGCGTGTCAAGGAACTTAATCCTGACGGGATTTTGATATGTCACACCCCCACTTTCGAGCTCCTCGCTGGCCCACTTAAAGCTGCACTTCTTCCACTGCTACATGACGAAGCGATTCCATTCCCGCTAGGCAACAAACGCAGCGACTTTGTGAAAAAAGTACGCCAAGCTGTCCCTGAGCTTCCACGATAGTAGGTTCATTCACATGCATTGATGCAGATCCTCAACGTCGCCTCCCCAAAGGCCCAGTAGCGGAAGTCCATGTCGGCTGGACTCACCTATCTACGGAATCTGCACGGGCATAGAATGATCCAGTCAGCCCTCATACCCGCACCATCGGGAAGGAACGCGACTTTGAGCGGATTTACAGAAGAAGCGGCTGAACTCCGATACCTTATGGCGTGCCTGGACTTGCAGGTACCTGGTGTGACCCAACAGGACGTGGCCAAGACATTGGCCGAGTATGCGGTCCGCGCGATGGCCTCCAGAAACCTCACTGGTGTCCAGCGGCAAGAACTCACCCAGTGGATGGAGCGTTTCAGCTCTTCGGCACACCACAAGGACGCACCTGGCCAAGGGATCTTCGAGTCACCGACCACCTCCACCTACAGAGCATTGTTTCGCCGGGAGGATGCCCTTCGTGCCATGGCAAAGAAGGACCCAGCCCACAGGCGGGAGATTGAAGAACATATCAGCGCCGAACAAGCGGCAGTTCATAGAGCGTCAGATCGTCTGCGCGAGTTGACCCGGGGGGATGCCGCAGACACGGAAAATGACCTGGACGATGAAGACTGGGACGAAGAAGACGAGGAAGACACCGAGGTCGACTCAGGCCAGGAGCCGGTCCCAGACGAACTTCACATTGGACGTAGAGGGCCCACTGTTTCTGGCGGTCTCCCCCATCTGGGCCGCCGTCGTCGTTAGAGAACGGAAATTACCGAACACAAATGCCTGGCGTTTGACCCTTGGCAGGTCCTTTACGGGTCTGAGAGCCGCCACAGCCCGACACGTTGGTTCTGATGTTGCTTGACTGACCGTGCCCTTCGGACGCGTACGGCAGGATTACCTTCGTGGAGACCTTCAAGCGAACGCCCCTTCAGCTGTTCAACCTGCCACAGCATTTCGTGATTCCGCTGTTCCAGCGGTCCTACGTGTGGAAGGAGGATGAGCAGTGGGAGCCCCTCTGGAAGGACATTCGCCGGATTGCGGAACTGCGGCTCCGTGAACCTAACCTTGCGGCAAAGCACTTCCTGGGAGCCGTCGTGCTGCAGGGGCACGGACCCGAGAGCGCGCGGCTCACTACCTGGAATGTAATCGATGGTCAGCAGCGCCTGACGACACTGCAGCTGCTCGCCGACGCGGCTTGCGCTATCTTCGCCCAAGCTGGACTCTCGAAGTATGCCAGTCAGCTCGAAGGCCTGACGCACAATTCCGAGAGCTTCATTGAGGACGATGAAAGCCCGCTCAAGGTTCGGCACCTCAACAACGATCACGACGCCTTCCTCGAGGTCATGACAGCCGAGCCTCCGGTCGACCATTCCGACCTCAGGCACCACGACTCCCGGATCGTCCATGCGCACCGGTACTTCACGACGGCTGTCACCCAGTGGCTTGGGAACCCTGGCACAGACGAGTTCGCGACGAGAGCCAAAGAGCTCGCTGGCGTCCTGCTCGAGGACTTGCAGCTCGTGACCATCGAGCTTCAGGCCTCGGAGAACTCTCAGGAGATCTTCGAGACGCTCAACGCCCGTGGGACGCCCCTGACGGCGGCTGACCTGATCCGGAACTTCGTGTTCCAACGCCTTGACGCTGAGGGCTCGGACACCAGAAAGGCCTACCGAGAAGACTGGCCCTTCGAGGCTAGGTTCTGGACGAAGGAGGTCAGCGTCGGTCGCCACCTCGTGAGCCGAAGTTCGCTCTTCTTCAACCAGTGGTTGATCTCACGCACAGGTGAGGAGATCAGCCCGCAATCGACATTCACAAGGTTCAAGTCGTACGTAGAGCTCGAATCGAACCAAAAGATGGTCGACCTACTCGCCCTAATCAAGCAGCAAGCCGCCCTTTACGAAGCGTGGACTGAAGCGTCCCTCAGGCCCGACGGTAATCTTAGCGCTGTCGAGATGGCGTTCCATCGCATGAATGCCGCCGGCATAGAACTTCTCAAGCCGCTCATGCTCTGGTTGTACGAACCCGGAAGGGATCTTCCGCAGCAAGTGATCGATGCCGTGATCGGAGCTGCAGAGAGCTGGGTGATCAGGCGACAGCTGCTTCGTCTCACGGGCTCCGATCTCGGCCGCATCGTAGCTGAACTCATCCATGCCAACTCCGATGTCGATTCCAGTGAACTGGTCGTCCGTGTTACGGGGTACCTCGCCCGTCTCAATGTCTCCAGCACGTATTGGCCTGGGGATGACGAGATCAGGGCGGCGCTCAAGGATGAGCCCGTCTACCGCCGCTACCCGCGCCCTCGCCTGCGCATGTTCCTTGAGGCGATCGAGAATCACTACCGCGCCGAAACCAAGCAGGGCCAGGTGGTGCGGGCCGGGCTTCCGATTGAACACATCCTTCCTCAGATGTGGCAGGAGAACTGGCCGCTTGAGACGCCCGAGGAACAGCAGGACCGTCAAGCTCATGTGCACCGCCTCGGCAACCTGACGCTCCTGACCGGTCCGCTGAATTCGAAGGTCTCCAATGGCCCGTGGTCGGCTAAACGCGATGCGATGCTCAAGCACAACACGATCAGTCTGACCGGGCGCGTGGTCGCGGACACCACGGGAGAGGCGTGGCGTGAATCGCTCATTGACCACCGGACAGAGGTCTTGGTCGAAACGCTTCTCAGGGTGTGGCCTGTCCCCAACGGACACAAAGGTCAGGTAGTCGACCCCCAGGCCAAAGCGGAAGATTGGGTCCAGCTAAAGCACCTGATTGCTGCCGGCCTCCTTGCCCCGGGCGACAAGCTCATCGCCACGCACCGCGATTTCAAGGGCGTCGAAGCATTGGTCACGGCAGACGGATCGATCGAGCTTGGTAGCAAGCGTTTCACCGCACCGTCAACGGCTGGTCACCACCTGCGCAAGAAGGCCACGAACGGCTGGTATTTCTGGGCCGTCGCGGACGGGCGTCGCCTCCGGGACCTTCGTGCACAATTGCAGAGCACGGCAGCTTCAGTACAGGTCGACGGTGAACCCTGAACCGGATGCTGACGCTGAAGTTGGTTCGCCGAACTGCGTCGGAACAGCTGAAGCATCGCTAATGTCCTACGCGGTAGTGCCGTGTTCGAAGGCTGGCACTTGGGCGATCGTCCTAGTCATTTGGCGACTGGCGTAGATAGATTTGCAGTTCTGTTCGCTTGGATTGGGAGGATCATGGCCATCGGCTCAGATGGGTACGAGATTATTGGGGTCAGTCTGTTCGGTCCGCCCCCGTTGAAGCAGATCCATCTTTCAATTGACGCGGGTCTCTTCACTCTTTTCGGCCCTAACGGAGCGGGAAAGTCGTCGGTCTTGGAGGGTGTATTGGATGCGCTCTAGGGACGGCGGCGGGCAAACGCACACACCTATGTGCACGTCCGTCTGACGGGTCTGACCCTCAACAGTGATCCGGAACGGGTAAGCCGATTCGAGCATTCGCTCCGGCAAGGCCTCAATATTGATCCCACGGAGGTTTACGGACGTACCCGCCAAAAGTTGTGGGACGGCGTGCTTACAGCCATCTCTGATCGGGCCGAGGTTGAGTTGCCAACGCTTGGCGACAGCATGGTCGTTTCGCTGTTGGCAGCAGGCACCGCGGATAGCCCGCGGTGGAGCGCCTTCTACAGCGAATTGCTGGACGATGAGGAGTGGTCTCGAGTTGATGAGTTCGCGAGCTGGCACACGTCGATGATGGATTTGGCGAGGCGTTACAAGCAATATGGGCATGGCCACCCGGATAGTGACCTTGATGAATTCGTCATGCCGCCGGTCTCGCCTTTTCTGCCGGACAGCCCGATGCTGGAAAACGTGCCCATGGTCGCGCCGGTGGGCGGAGAGGAACACCGGAACTTCTGGCCCAGGAACTTGCCGGTACCTCAACTCTGGTTGGGCAGTCTGACGATAAGCCCAGTGGACATACTCACAGATAGGGTGTCAGCAGACTGGATCCGTGAGGCTACCGGCAGACAACTGATCGACATGGCCTCCGGCACGAAAAGTTTCATAAACGTGGTCGACGAATTGACGGAGTTCGATCCCGCGTTTAAGAAGGCCGTGCAGGCGATCGAAGCACGGGCCAACGATTTCTTCTCCCTCATGGGTACTCTCATTACCGCCTTTCGATGGATCTAAAGACGTCGAAGGCATGGTTTGTCGGGGAGACACCGGAATGGAAGGTGACCACCGTCCACGCTTCCAATGGGGATAGGACTTTTGATCTGACAGACCTCTCGACTGCTGAACAGAGGTGGGGCGTCGCGGCTGTTCAGTGGGCCTTGGCCGGAGCAAGCGATGACAACAGACCACGGGCGCTCCTGATCGACGAGCCCGAGCGGGGCCTTCACAGGCTGAGAGAGAAGGACTTGCCTCCTGCGCTGAGTCGGCTGTGCATGAAGGACCCGCACCTAACTGTGATAACTGCGTCCCACGCTCCAGCTTTCCTTGATCTGCGAACGAACTCCGAGATCCTGAGAACAACCCGTGCACCAGGCTCCCGACGTCCGTGACGGTCATCGATTCAACGGCCCAAGGGCCGCTCTCCATGGTTTCTGAGCATCTTGGACTCACGCCAGGGGATGTTCTGCAGCTCACCCGGGTGTTCGTCCTGGTCGAAGGAGAACATGACGAAATCGCTCTAGGCCATCTGCTCGCCGACGACCCGAGTAAGGCGTCCGCACAGATCCTCGCGATTCGGGGCGCGAAAGACCTCAGGTCAGTAGCCGAGGCAAAGTTCCTCTTCACCAGCACCGAGGCAATGTTCCTGCTGGTCCTTGATGGACTCCTCATAGAGAAAGTACGACCTATCTGGGACGAAGCCCAAGGCCACGCCAATGCAGGGAACATCAAAGCTGCACGTCGGGCCCTCAGCAAACTGAGGAACGTTCCTGGGGGAGGTGAGTTGAAGTGGCTCGAAGAACTAGGGCATGCCGCGCTCAATACAGCCAAGATCGCGCGGATCGCAGTGCACGGCCTCAGGGCCCGGGACATCGTCATGTACCTGCCTGAGGGCTATTTCATGAATGCATCCAAGACGTAGGCTTAGCTGGACACAGAATACGAAGAGTACAGCCGACCGATTCGAATTAGGGAACGCCTCAATTTCAAGGACTGGCTGCGCGATTACCATGGCGCACAGTTCAAGCGGGAGGACATTGTGAATGCGGTACACGCGGCTTCGGCGAGCCGGGAGATCCAAGAGATCGGTATCCGTCTGCAAACATTGGCGAGAATGGGCGCGCCGGATGCGCTCGAGAGCCAGTGAGCACTTTGGTGGGTGAAGACTGTTTCAGCAAGGATCCGGTAGTGCGCGAGTTCACATGCTCTGCCGCAATCAGTCTTCCCCGAAAATGAGCTGCTCGACCCGTTCGGGTTCGATACTCAGTTCCCGGGCCCACTCGGCGACGCAGGCTGTGTATCTGCGGTAGCTGTCGGCGCTGTGCCAGGTCAGCCAAAGTGGGCCTATATCGGTGCAGTGATTCCGGAACCATCTCGCGACGATGCTGTCCAGGATCGGCGTGGTTGCTACCCGGCTGGAGGCGTTGGTGGCGAAGCTGATGAACTTCGTTGCGAAAGCCGGCCCCCAGTGCTTGAAGAAGTCACGATCGCCACGGCGTTGATCGACGATGTGCTCGAAAGCTGCGTTTCCTCCTTTGCTCATCGCAATACCTGCCATCGTGTACAGGCCCGTCGCGAAGTCCTTCCCGTTCCCGGGGTCCGTGTTCAGCCGGATGACCCGCTCGGCGCGGTAAGGGCCGAAGCCTGTCCTCGCATAGCCCCAGACATAGCTGGCTAAGTATGCCTCGAGTGCCGTGGCCGGGTCGCAGATGAGCTTGAAGGTTCCCAGGACGCCGTTTCGGTCGATGGGGTTGGGCAGCGCATCCAAAACGCTGCCGCCGAGGTACTTTTGCCAATTCTTCTTGTTCCACTCAAATGGAGCCTGTGGCGGCCGGCCGACCGCGTTCCACTTTTCGAATCTTCTCTGCAGGTTATCGGGTACTGCTGGCATGGTGGCGTCCCCCAAGTCGATTGTTCAGCTACTTTTGCACAAAATTTCCCCGGAAATCAGTTCCGGTTAAGACCGAATCGTCGCGTCATCAACGCGTCCTTGTAGTGGGACTCGGCTGAGTCGACTTCTGAAGAGGGAGTGCTCGGTCCAAAAACACGCAGGAGGCTGAAGACAAAGTGCCGGGCGTGATCCCGCTTGATTGTTTCTCCGGCTGCGCTGTCGTAGGCAAGTTCGCGGAGAGCGACGTTTCCGCCGTGACCATCGCGAGCGTAGCTCATCCACCGTCCGAGAATGCGCTCGGAACCATCAGCTTTGCCGACATACTGTTTGCCGTTTGTAGCGTCCGTGATGAGGTAGATTCCCTGGACCTCCTTCAAGGCAGCGCGCCAGTCGGCGTATCGGGGATCTTCCACCATCTCGCGGAGCTCGTGGTAATTGAGCATCACGCCGTCGAATCCCGGGAAGAGAACCTTGTCCCGGTCGGCGATTTCCAGCACTGGCAGATTCGCGGCGCTGGTGGCGCGTCGGTGCCAGTTTCGCGGCTGTCCCACTCGATCACGAGCCGGCCAGTCAGCGCTGCCAGGAAACCTGACATGCGCAGGTCGAAGAAGCGGTTCACTCCAGTGCGCTCTGCCATTACCTCGCCGTGATTCTCGAAACTGCCCCACAGGCGGGAGCGGCGTTTGCCGTCGGCGACGAGGATCACCCAGTAACGGGGAGGATCCGGCGGGAATTGTCGGGGTGAGAGACCCTGCTCCCGGGTGTAAGCGAGGACCAGTTCCTCATTCAGGTCTTCGGGCCCACGCAACGCGCTTGGGTCGCCCGGCCTGAAGGCATGGCGGATTAGCAATACATCTTCCAACCGGACGAAACTCAGCGCAAAGAAAAGGCGCCTGCGGAAGAGCCCCTTCCGCAGCCGGTTTCCGCTGCTGAGAATGGTGTATCCGGCGAGGAAGCTGAAGCTTAGTATTTCTGCGGACGTAAAAGTCATCCTCGACGGCATGGACATCTCACGCCCGATGCAATTGGGGCCTGCCGTATCACGCAACTTTCAACCGCGAAGCTAACTTTTGACGCACGCTCGCTACATCAACGTCGCCGGCTGGCTCTTCTACAAGCACTTTCGCCAGCCGTTTCGGCCAGAGTACATGAACGCCATGGGTCGAGAATGCGCCTCCGATCAAGGGCCAGTCGGCTTCAACAAAGCACAGCGCCCCGGTGACCGGAACATCCCCGACGAGGTCTCGCACGACGTCGACCTGTTTGAGCACCCCATCGACCAGTTTCGTGCAGTCACGTCGGCCGACGAGGAGCTTCTCCACGCGGGGGCGAAGGATTGCACCCTCGATCTTCAGCTCAGGCCGCCCCTTGTACATTTTGGCGTCGATGACCCAGATTCCAGCGCGAGTGATGGCGATGTGGTCGATGTTGGCTTTCGAGCCGGGAATGCGTCGGTCGTGAAGGACGGCCAGGCCATCGGCGGCCAGGGCATCCAGCCGAGCGCCGAGGCGTTCCTCACCGACCGCGCCCCGTTCCCACGACTTGGTGTGCTGCCGTTCATCAGCGAGGGCGACTGCGAGGCCTCCGAGCCGCCCCCATTTCTCGTGGAGCTTTTCTTCGTCCTTCGCCTTGCGGCGCTCGTATTCGCATCGGGCTGACGACCCGGCTACTCCTGGCTCATTGGCCGACGACTCATCACCAGTTGGCTCCAGGTCGGGGGACATGGTTTCCGTAGCGTCGGTGGCACACTCCAAGCAGCGGACGGTCTTCGTCTCGCTCTCATGGATGGCTTCTGTTCCGGCCGGAAGAGAGGCACCGCACACCCTGCATCCTCCGGCGTACCGGAGCCTCATCTGCCTCATAAGGACGCGGCGTGGATCACCGACACGGACAGAGTCTGCAGGTAACTTACGACGGCGGAACTTGTCGGATCCGCTGCGCTCCAGTGAGCTGTAAAGACCACGAGTGACATGCCGCTACGTCGTCTGCTGGCTGTCGGAATCCGGGAATTCGCGGAGTGCAGCTGCTACTGCTCTGACCGCCACCGGGTCTTCGGCCCAATGCCGGCCTGTGCGCGTACAGGCGTGAAAGTTTGTCACTTTCGAGGCCTTGGCAGCCTCAGTGAGTTCTGCCCACGCTACCCGCAGTTCCTCCTGGAGCTCCGGTGACGTGGGCGCGTCCGGGACAGGAGCTGCCGCCCCAACTGGACTCGTGCGTGCTGCGGTTGCGGCTTTTCGCTGAAAAAGACTTCTAAGACCCATTTCCGTGTTCCCCCCCTTTTCCCCTAACCAGAGTATCAATGCTTTCTCAACGCGTCCGGGACCTCCGAACCCAGAAGACTGCTGCGATGGACCTGTTCAGCCCGGCAATCAGGCCCTCTCCGCGTAGCTTCACCAGTGCCTCCAGCGGACCCCGTCCAGGACGTGCTCGACCGGAAGGTCCTAAGGAGCCGGTTCGGCTATCTCGTATCCTGCGCGTCTCGCGAGCTCATCGAGGCCGGGATTCGGCTGCCATGGTTCGTCGTTGAACACAAAGACGTTAAAGGTCTCAGTGGAGTCCCAAACGCCGATCGCCGCCAGGTAGTCGAGACGGAGGGCATGTTTCCGCAGTCGCAGGCGCAAGCTGGCCTCCCGGATGGCAGCCTCCCGGGTGATTCCCCGAGCGAAGCTGAGGAACAGTATGCCCCGACGTTGACCCGGTCCCGCGATGCCGAAGCCGACAAACCTTGTGTGCATCTTTCCGTCCATACGGCTCTCCCGACGCAATGTGAGGAGTAGATCCCCAATTTCTTGCCGGAGTGGTCCGTCGAGGTCGAGAAGGTCAATGCTGGTTGAAAGCCAACCGTAGGGGCGGTGTTCGTTGAGCGAGTCAAGCAGGCCCGCCAGGCCCGCCGGGATTGGCTGTTGGGGCTTCTCAGCTGCAATTGCCCTATCTCCACGAGAGTACTCGTACCAGGCGTCAAGCCTGTCCGTCTGGCTAGGCAGCATAGCGATCCCGGGCTGTCCAGGTTCGGTATAGAGGCCCGTGGTGAGGTACCTCATGAAATAGTCGAGCTCCTCCGAAGCGCGGAATGAGCCGGACATGTTCATTTTGCGGCGACGTAGAAGGTAGTGAATGAACTCAGATGGGCGCCCGAGCACCTCGGTGATGATTTCCAGATCGTGCTGGTTTACGATCCAGGGCGGGTCATCCTGCCCACTCAACAGTCCGCTCCGGGTCAGTTCCTCGACGACGGTCGAGACTGCGTTTAGGTTGTCGAGAGAGAGGGTGATCGTGAGGACTTCCCTCCCCGGAACGACAGGGATATGGACGTCCTGCACTTGCGAATCCTGCTGCCCCTCAGAGTTCAGGAGCGTGGCCCGGCTGAGACTAAATACCTGCCCGTCGTTTAGGAGCGCGCGCAGTCGGCTTGCCTGCTCGTCTGCGTCCAGGACTATCTTCTTTAGGTCCAGAAACATCCGGCCGGGGTTCCCCCTGAGTGCCGCGGGGGAAAGGGGTTTGCTTTTCATCTCAACGATGATTGCGAAGCAATCGATGAACAGCAGTCCATCGCCCTCAAATTCCTGCGTTTCATCACGGTCTTGGTAGTAAACCGATTGGTAGGCGACATCCGGTTTGAGCACTCTGACCAGTTCCGCGAGGCCCTTCGATTCAAGGAGTCCACCACGATGGTCACTGTATTCAGTGACTGATCGGCTGCGCTTGAGTGCATTCTCCAGCGCCGGACGAATCGCATAGAGCAGGGATGTGGGCTGAATCAGAATCCAGCGCAGTTCGCCGTCTACAAGGCGGCTGGCAAAAGGCTTCCTCTTTACGAGGTTGTCACCTGCGAGGTAATCGGACACCACGTTTTCGGACTGAACCTCGAGGTCGATGGAGAAATCAGACAGCATCTTCACCAAAAGGGCAGCGTCCGTGGTGCTCTCGTCAGCCAGCTCTGCAGCTGAGAAAGACCCAAAGCCCGCTATCTGCTGGAACACCGCAACCTGGACGAGATGGTCGAGAGCTTCCGCATCCTCCATCCCGCTTGCTTCAATGGTCGCTCGGACTTCCTCGCTCACCGCCAGTTGCTCTTCCAGGAAAGTTCGGGCCTCTTCGCCTGAATCAACTAGCTTCCTCTGGAGCCAGTCTGCTGTTGAATCGAAGAGCTCAAGTACATCCGCGACCCCGTAGCCAAGGATTTCGCGGACGGCCGTGTCGATTGCAGGCGGCGAGAACAGCTCCCCCAGCAGTGTCCGTTCCTTGTCGATGTACTGACGGTTGCGCATGTAGAGCTCGGCGGACACGATCGACAGACGCATTCGTGATTCGATACGCGGCGGGATAACATCCGCGGACGTGTCCTGCTCGTTGGCGAACACTTCATCGGCTTGCTGCAATTCAACGTGCAAGCGTATGGCTTCAAGATCCAAAAGAGCTCTTAGCTTTCCATGTAAATCTTCCAGCTCCTGGCCCGCAGTCTGCGTCACATTACCCACAACTCGCGGCCCGCGCTCGGCAAACAGCAATGCTGCGAGCCCCGTCAGGCTCGGCAAGGACTCATGCTGACTTTCGACGTAGGAGTCATTGTCGGTAGGCAGCGACACCAAGTACAGGTTCGCTATGACATCGAACGCATCCAGATGCGCAACTATGCCCAGAAGTTCCTCGATTGCTTCATCACGTTGCCGGGTAATGTTCTCGAGTGCTTCTTCCAATGATTCGGACGCTTCATAGAGCCGTTCAAGAGCCGTCAACTGTTGTTCGAGAAGACGAGCGAACATTGAGCCGCTGGCGGAGGAATCTGTCATGATGCTAGTTTGACTCGTCGTCGGCAATGACGCTTTCTATTCAGCCAGATCCGGAGGTCCGCAGTGGGTTGGGGCGGACAAGCCCCACCAGTCTCCTCACACCGCCAGGACGACTCATCGCCTTATCCATCCCGCAGCTGATTGCAATCTGTCAGCCACCGCTGCCAGATCCTTCCTGTTCGGCCCCAGCCCCGTCGATGAGCGCTGCGAACTGAGAGTTGCTGAGCACCTTCAGTCCGAACTCCTCTGCCTTGTTGCGGACTGCCTCGTCGCCGGAGACGACGAACCACTCCGGTGCCATGAGGTACTGGCTGTCGTGCTCTCGGCCCTCCAAAGCGCATGCGATGACCAGCGGGTCGGCGTTGCCCAGGTTGGCGTAGAGGTTGACCAGTCGCGTGTCAGTGTCCGGCACTGTGGCCATTACATCGACCAGCAGTTGAAGCACCCTTGGCGTCGTAGGATGGACGTTGTCGCGCAGAGATTGGAGGTCTGGAAAACCATTGGCCTCGCGCAGTACAGCCTCTGGTATGACGGCACTCTCCAGAAAATACTCGCTCGCTCGTCGCAGCCTCCCAAGCTGACTGAGAGCGTTCGTGTCGACTACGTACCGCCGCCCGAAGTCGCTCATCCGAGAGACCGCCTGAGGTCCTCGATCTGAGATGGCTTGAGGTAGTTCAAACAAACTGCACGGCAGAACTCTCCTGGCGAGATGCTTTGACTATCAAGCGCATGCAGCATCCGCCGGCTGAGTTCTCTTCCGTTGTACTTGCGAACTGCGTTCTCAGGGAGAATCTGACTTCGAGGACCGCCCTTAGGGAGCCTCTGAAACTCCTCCCGCAACTGTGCAAGGTAGTTGCCCGTGGTCTCGGCATTGATCATTCCCAGTCTCATCGCGCGCACAGCTACGGCGCTCGTAGTGACCTTGAATTCGTCCGATGCGATCCTCATGTCGTCGAGCGACGTGGGTCCAACCGCCTTAAACCGCTCGCGAGGCATCAGCATTGCACCGGCGATGTCGTACTCCCGCCCGGGATCCGTGTAGGCGCTGCCACCGTCCCACGTCATTGGAGCAAATTTCCTTCGGGCTACCAGCACCGTCAGCAGCGCAAGGGTAAAGATGGTCCGACCGGCCGGCTCCTGGTCGTCGCCGTGGTCGCCTCCCGCCAGAAAGATAAACGGGACCTTGTTGTCTCGGATCGTCATGCCACTGAACCTGACGTGCGTCAAGCGCTGCGGCATGTAGTGCTGGACACTTCGCGACACCAGGACCTGGTTGGCTTCGAGACGGCCGATCATGAGATCGAGTGCTTTCTCCTTGCTCCTGCAAGCACGGACCGCCTCGTGAGAAAGGCCGATGGCCGCCATAAGCCGTGCTGCGTCGGCCTCGACCGATGACCGGTCATCACGGAGCAGGCCTACAATCGTGTTCCGCTGGAGCGAGTTATCGTGCTTTCGGACGAGTTGCTGTTTTCGGATCAGGTCCTTAACGATCAGTTCGACGTCCCGCAGCTCCACCTTGGCGCGGGATCCTATCGAGAATGTGTCTTTGCTAAGTCCCGCGAGTAACTTCTCGGTCTTCTTCTTCACTTGCTCCTGCACCAGCGCAAGCGGAGCGAAGAATAGTGAGTATGGGATGTCGCCTTTGTCCGCAAGCCGCACGAGGTCGGAGAACTTGATTCGGCGTGAGTCTAGCGCATTCTCATAGTCCTTATAGGTTCCCGCCACAGAATTGTCGAGAAGCGTCTTGAAAACGGCCTCGTCAATCGGGACGGCCTCTCCATCCAAAAGGACGTCGATCGCCATCTCAGATCACCCCCAAGTGAACATCGTATAACTCGCCGCGCATCTCCATGAGCTCCACTTCGAGTCGAGTTTCGGAGGAGCCTATATTCGGGTCCGCGTCCGGTGATCAGGGCGCGCATCATGTCAGTCATCGGGAGTCATCCTTCGTAGATACGGGTCGCGGCGTCGACCGCATCGGTGATCCGTATGGGGCATTCGGTCAGCTCGAGGATCCGCCGTGTGACCTCGGGCCGGTGCACCAGTTCGGCCAGCACGGCGGCGGCGACGGCGCGGGACACGTCCCCGTAGACGATCGCCGGGCCGAGGGCCGCCCGACCGGTGCCGGGGCCGGGCGTGAGGGTGCCCGGCCGCACGATGACCCAGCCGAGGCAGGTCGCGGCGAGGGCGACGTCGGCCGCGCTCTTGATCTTCATGTACTCCTCAAAGGAGGCCGGCATGCCCTGATCGCACCAAGCGTTGGGGAACGCCGAGACCAGTAGGAACCTGGACACGCGGCGAGCTGCGCGGCACGGGCAGTGAAGGCGACGCCCTCGCCGTCAACGACCCGGGCGACCTCCGTCGGCGCGCTGCTCGCCCCGGCGGCGTAGATGACCGCGTCCGCGCCCCGCAGGACCTGGGCCACTCTGTCAGGCGTAAGAGCGATGAGGAGTGCATCGATTGGTACTGGTCCAGATAGCCCCATCTGTCGAAGGCCGGCAGCAGGTTTGCCTGTTCCGGCCAGTCGAGCCAGTCCGGGCAAGGGTCTTGTTGTTCGTGTTCGTGACGGTGCATTTCATCCGGGACGTCATCGCGTCGCAGTCCAAGAGTCCTGAGCGAGAAAAACTAGCTACAAGGCCCGAGTAGCTCTGCCGGGAATATTAGTAACGGGGTCTTCTCACGCTTCATCTCGGATGTAAGTAATGCCAAACGCCTTGACTTGGCGATATTCCTGAAGCCTAGTGGCAAGTTCGAAGGTGTCGCCCGTGATGTATTGAAAGATGTCCAATCCGCGGCCGAGCAGGATCCTCCATCCGGTGTCAGTGAGGATGGACCGATCATGGATAGCTCCGTCGAAGACGATGTCGACGTTGATGCCGGCGACAGAGGCTCCTTGCTTGACCTTCAGTAGTAGTTCGTACTGCTTGCGGAGCTTGTCTTGTCCCTCGATGTTCTCGGAAGTAACGAGCCGCACATTCACTTCGTCCGCGGCATCCTTGATGGCAGCGATGCACTCGATGAGTTCCATGAGATTGCGGGCCTGGTGGAACTGCCGGATGTAAGGGTCAGTTACGGTGATCTGTGTGGCTCCGCGCAGGTACGGGACCAAGAGAGTCTCGAAGGAGACTCCACGCTGGTTCTCCTGGAACTCCTGGTGCCCCTCAAACAGCGGTTTTACGGTGACAGGCTCGGGCACATCTGGTTGACCGTCTTCCGCAGAAGTAGCAGCGTGCCCAGTTGTATCGGCTGGTCCGTCCTCTGCGTCAGTGCTTTGGCGGCGCTCACGCTGGTAGTACTCCGGGTACTCATCCTCTTCAAGCGTTGAGACTGAGTGCCATGTACCGGCTTTGTCGAGGTAGCCGAACTTTACATTCGCCATCGTTGAGTCGATGCGGAGGATCTGGTCTTTGACGCGCTTGCGTCCCTCGATGGCGAACTGCAGGATCTCTTCGATCTCTTCGGGCGTGGCTTCCCCGTGCGGGTAAAGGATTTTCATCAGCCCGGAGAAGGTCTTGTGGATGCCATCGCGATCTCGTGTCGAAATGTCCGATGACAGTGTGAAGTGCAGCTGGTAGCGGTCGGAGTAGTCCGCCGAACGCATCGACTTGAGCACCTCGGCGATGTAGTCGACGACGAACCCGTAACCATCAGAAAACATTTCCCCGCGGATGGTGTCGACCTCCCACCCGGGGATGTAGTGGTGCAGGCGGTCAAGGTACGCCGAGTCATGGTAGCTTTCGGGAAGCTCGTCGAACAGGTCGGAGTGTTTGAGCATGTAAGGCACGGTGTGCGAAGTGTTACCGACGAACACCATGGACGCCTCCGCGCCGAGTGTCTCGACGCCGCGGGAGAACGACTTGTTCGCCATGAAGTTCTTCATGATGTCCACGAGCGCCTTGTCGGTGCGCTTCTTCTTACCCGCGAACTCGTCGAACGCGACGACATCCCAGTAGCCGACCAGCCCGATGCGGCCGTTGGAGTTGTTGACGAACAGCTTGGGGACGGTGACTTCGCCACCCGAGATGAGCATGCCGTGGGGTGAGAACTCCGAGAAGATGTGCGACTTACCGGTGCCCTTGGGGCCGAGTTCGACGAGGTTGTAGTTCCGTTCGACGAAAGGGATGAGCCGCACGAGCTGGATGAGCTTGGCGCGGCGGCCGAACAGTTCGGGATTGAACCCAATGGACTGCACGAGCAGATCAGTCCACTCGCCGGTTGTGAACTCGCTCCGCGCCGCGAGATAACCCTCGAAGTCGAACTTCGATAATTGGATGGGCTTGATTGACCCCAGGATCCACGGCACCATGCGGGCGTCATCACTGTGGAAGTACTCGATGTCGCAGATGCACCAAACACCACCGACAAGCAGCTTCGGGTGAGCCTTGATCGTCGCGGATTCGACGAGCACTCCCTTGATGCCAAGATTCGCGAACTCTGCCTGGTAGACATCATCCTTCTCGTTCAGCGTGACGGTCACTTTGTCAATGATGCGATGGCGTCCGCGCTCCTTGATCGTGGACTTCACCAGTTCTGACTGGTTTCGGTTCACGTAATGGTCGGCGAGAATTTTTCGCACCGAATCGATGCCTGCTTGGATGGTGGCTTCGTCGTCGGATGCCGCGTACTGGCCGAGCAGGTACTCCAGCACGAAGGAGGGCACGATGGCGTTGCCCTTGACCGCCTTCACCAGGTCCTTGCGGACCACAACGCCGGGGAAGAGCTGATTGATCTTTCGGTCCAGGTCGCTCTGCAACGGGATGGCATCTGCTGATGTGGTGACCCCAACGGTGATCTCGGGATTGACCTCGCTCACTTCGCTCATAGCCGCTCTCTCCTTAGAAATCGAAGTCCGAGGCGAAAGAGCGCTTCAGCGTGTAGATCGCCTTGGCGTAACCGCGCCATTGATTGGTGCCCGGGATGAGTTCCTCAAGCCGGAACTCAACCGGACGGTTGTTGTAGTCGTTTGCGTCCTGGCTGAGCAGCATGTGCGCGTTTTGGTAGCGGTCACGCTGGTCTGCCGAATCCTGGTCGAACGTGAGCGAGAGCTGGTTCGATATAAGAATCTCGCCGACATACAGCCCCGCGCGCAGCACAAGGGGGCGAACCTTCTCGCTCACCGGCTCGGTCTGAAACAGCTTGATGACCAGCTGGCCTGTCGTGATCTTGTCCGACTCGGGCATGATCTTGACGTTGACCGTTCGCACGTCGCTCTTGCGCTTCTTATTGATCGCCAGCACCGGGACGACGATCTCCTGCAGGGCTGCACCGCCGTGGACGAATCGCGAGCCTGCGCCTGGAAGCCGCAGCCGATGAATCGACTTTGGTATCTGCACATCCAGGTCTCCATCGAGGCCCAGCTGGGCTGATGTGAAAGTCTTGAACGCGGGGACTTCCTTTAGGCCGTGACCGAGGACGTAACGGCGGTTGATCACCTTGATGTCGTTACCTTGCGGCAGCGTCGATAGATAGAAGGCGTCCTCGAGCGCCGTGTCCTGGAACAGGAAGCCGTGGTCCGCCGTGATGAGGATGTTCGTCGCGTTCGCGTTGGTCAGTCGCTTGACCAGATCGACCAGTTCGCGAAGCGTGTCCTCGGCGGCCTCGAAGACCTGACGCTCGGTGCCTGCCTTGTCACCCGTCGCATCAATGCGGTTGTGATAGACGTACAGCACCTGATGTTGCTGGTACAGCTCCCGGAGTTCGTCCCGGGTCAGGGAGAAGACGTTCTCGGCCTGAATCGCTTTCCCGTCAACGGTATCGAGGAGCTTGCTGCGGTTCACGGTCCCGTCTGTGCGCTGACCGTCGGCCAGGACAGGATCGCCGTCCTTGGAGTATCCAATCGTGCTGTGTGGCAGCAGTGCCGCCATGCCGAGCTGGGTGTAGCTGGGCAGCACGCCGAGCATGGCTTTCAGGTCCGCGTCGTAGCGGTCTTCCTGGCGGATGCGTGAACCAAGTTCGTCAGCGATCTCATAGCGCAGGGCGTCCGAGATGATGACGACGGCCTTGCGCCGGCCGTCCTTCGTGATGGGCGCAACGTGGTCGGTGAAGAAAGAGGTTTGGGGCCGGAGCAATGTGGAACGCCACTGGTCGATGCCGTCGACCTGCTGTTGCCAGGCGTTACCGAGCTCGTAAAGAAACTTGTTGGCGTAGAACTTTTCCACTTGGATGCGTAGGGCCTCCAGCGGGCCGGCAAACTCTGCTGTGCGGGCGGCATATGTGAACTGCCGGTAGAGCTGATCCATGCGGAACCATTCACTCCGGTATCGCTCCAGTCCTTCATCGAGTGACTGCATCGACAGCTTGAGCGCGCCAAGCGCGGTCAGGAGGTCCGAGGCGCAGCCGATCGCTGTGTACAGCGTTCGGTACCCCTCGGCCCAGATGCTGCTCTGACGGCTGCGGACGACCTCTGTAACCTCGCGGCCTGTGACCGTTCGCTCAGCGACCGCACGTGCCAGATCGCTGATGATCTTGCGGTCAGTCTCCTCGAAGAGGTCGTTGCCCAACAGCTCGCGGAAGCTTGCGTCTTCGATGGTGCCGGCGTAGTCCAGATCCCGCGCTGCGCGCTTTGCCAGCGTCATCATTGCGTCCTGGCTGCGCCGGTCGAAGCGAAGGCTTCCGAAGTCGAGTTGGATGTTGCGCAAGCCGCCGGGTCGTTCGGACTTGAACCCAGCGTTGGCCTGCCGGAACACCCACAGAACGAAATCGGCGATGCTCGGGCTCGGCGACGTGTAGCCGTAGATCGACGCCACGCCTTGCCAGTAGAACTCGTCGAGGCCGTGCTCGGCAAGGGCACCGTACTTGGTGTTCGCACCGCCGGCGTTATCGATCAACAGAGTGCGCGTGATCTCCAGCAGGCTGTGCTCGCTTTGACCGAGCAGAACCGCTGACATCTTGGCTTGCAGCAGTCGGGCGTCATCGTCGGCGTCCAGCAGCTTCTTCAGGCCTTGGACGCGCTTGCCCCCACGGAAGAACTTCTCGCGGGCCTGCAGGGCCTCGCCGATACCGTCCGCGGTGAGCCCGAGTTCCTGCTGCACCAGCGTGGTCCGGTCTGCTGTGAACACGCCGTATGCAAGCTCCAGGTCCAATAGCCAATTGCCGATCCCCGTCGGCACAGCACCCGAACGGTAGACAAGAAACTTCGACTGGGGCTCCTGGTGCAGCAGCCGGTTCTTTACCGCATACTCGTCGTTATTGACGCGCACGGTCTGCACGCCCTCCAGGCCGAGCGCGTCGAGGTCAGCGGTGTACTCGCCCTCGGGGTCGTGCCAGAACACTACCCGTTGGCTCTCGAAACGACGCTCCAGATGGGGCCTGACAGCGGAAGTCTCACTCATCGATTGCCTCTAGTCCGGGGATCTTCTTCAAGGCAGCACCCAGCTTCGGATAGTTCGCCTTCACACCGTCGTCGAGGTCGATCTGCACCTGCTGTGTTGCCAACGGGTATAGCACGTCGTGCTCGTACTCTTCGAGTTCGAGCAGCACTTTGCGCAAACGGTCGACTTCCTTCTGCGCGGCAGCCTGCTGCCGTGGGGTGCCTGTCCCTGCCGCGAGGCGCTCGTGGTGCTCGCGGCTAGCCGTGAGCTTTGCTTTGAATTCGCGCAAGTACTCGTTGAGAACCGTTGAGACCGTGGACGGCGTGTAGCGATGCATGTAGATGAGGGCGCTAAACGACCCCTTGGGGCTGGAGAACAGCCAGTAGATCGGTCGCTTCTTATACCGCTTTACGTGGTCTCCGTAGAACGACTTCACGAAGTAGTCGCGCAAGTCCTTCACGCCGAGCGAATCGGTGACGAAACGCAGATTCTCCTCGAAGTGTTGCTCACCGAACGCTACACGAAGAAACTGACGGAACCGCGACACAATGTCGTCTTCGAACCAGTCGCCATCGACGATCGGGATCACGTTGTCTTTGTCCGGCATGAACGACGGCGTAGGCACTTTGGCGAGATAGCCCTGGAGCGTGTCGCCCTGATCCGCCAAGATCAGCCCGGGCTCATCGAGGCTGAAACGTCCAAACATGCATCCAACCGCAAAGGAGACCAGGTCCTCAACTTGGCGAAGTGCGTCGAGCCTAAAAGCCTGGTCCCGATCCGCATGGAATCGGCTCGGATTGGCCACAAGCGAGATATCCTCTATGGGTACGAGGCACTCAACAGTGTCCTGCATCTCGTACGCGGCGGCGAGTTTGTGATTGTTTGCCGTTTCCATCTCTGCCATGCGACGCGCGGCCGATTCGCCTCTTTGTGATTCAAAGGCGACTGCATGAGAAATGATTGACTCACCGCTAGCAAGCAACGGGCTACTTCTGAAGGACCTCGACGTCTCTTGATTGTCCCAATCCCGTTTCGAGATTTCGACGCACTCCTCGGAGTGCAGATCAAGGGCGAAGACCTCGGGCAGGAGCAAGAGTTTCGACACTGCACCCGGCTGAAAATGGTTGCCATTGCATAGAAAATCAAAGAAAGCCTCCGCGACAGCGCTGTTAATAAGCGCCCCGATCCGCGGAAGATTCCACGGGGCAAACACAGTTGCTCCCGCGCTATCAAAGATCGCGCCGCCCGGCGTGTATCGAGCAGAGAATCTACCGAATGATGCCTCGCTGTAGGTAAATCCTTCCCGATAGAAGTACGTAGGATTCCGAATCGTTGATCGCGCGGTAGCCGCTGCCGCCTGGGCTCTGATCCGAGCCCCGTTAAGTCCCCAATCGACTACATCATCATCGTTCCCATACCACCGCCTGAATGGACCCCCTTTGTTGTAAGTCACCCAACGTTTGCCCCGAACGTTGACATCTTCTTGGCCCGCAGCCAACGTTGCTCGAGATACTTCAAACCACTTCCGGAGGAACTGCGAGTTATTGCCTGTATCGATGCCCTTTTTGACATCGGCAAACTTTGCGAGGGTGCTTCCATTCGCGTAAAGGTTCCGCGAGCGTGAGTTCAGCCAGTACGCAATCGGCGCGCCTGGAACCGAAAAGAAGTCGGAGGCTCGAGCGAAATGACTCCTCTCGCTATTGGTTCCGAGGCAAACAGCGCGTAACACGGAGGCCTTCTCCAAACTAGTCTTTTCGGGTGCTAGGCCAATGAACACACCAGGTGAGTCCGAAGGACCCCTTCGAAGGACGAAAGCAGCCGTAGATACTACTTGGCCGTTAATGCCTTCAAAAGCCCCGCTGCCAAGATGAGCGAGGGTTTCGATTGAAGTTGACCCAAGTATCTCGCTCCTCAAGCGCTCGTAGCTTGATTTGAACATCCACGACTGCATCGTGATCATCCCCGCAAATCCGCCGCTTACTACTAAGTCCAGACCACGAATGATGAAGGCCGTGTCCAATCCGTACTTCCCGGACGCAAGGTTGCTCGCGACAAACTCGCTGAGAGAACTACTCATACTTCTAGAGCCCATGTAAGGGGGGTTTGCTACTAAGACCGAATAGCGCCTCGTCAGCATGTCCGCTTGCTCAAGAACTTTCTCGGCTCGCATGGTCAACCCCTGAGTGAGCAAGTCCTGACCTAGATCAAGATCTCCTAGGAGCGCCTGCATCTGTCCGACCAGAGGACCTGACGATGGGATCATGGAACCCAACGTGTCCGCGTTGCGAAATTGATTCCAGAATGTTGCTGCTTGGTACGGATCCGTGCTTTTGACCGTTAATGAATCAAGTTCGGTCCGGCTGAATGTGATCGGTTCGAGTACACAAACACTCGGCTTGACCGACTTACTGAAGAACGTGCGCTGCCGGGCGCGAGCCTTCATCGTTAGTGCAAAGGCGGCCAGGGATCCAGCCCGAGGATCGATCTCGATGCCATAAAGGTTGTTCGCGAGGATCAGCCCTGGGATATCCGTGGGCGCGTAGCCCTCTTCTTCGTAGATCGCGTAGAGGAGATCAAAGGCGTAGGTGAGCATGTGGCCCGATCCGCACGCGGGATCGATGACCTTCAATCCCTCAGGGCCGGCGACCTTGAGGTAGTCGGCCTCCTCGTCCACCGGGGCGATGTAGTAATCCATCTGATCGGCAAGGCGCGAGGCTGGACGGTTGAGAAGCCACAGCCGTCCGAGAGAATTCTCGACGAGGTAGCGGACGATCCAGTGAGGGGTAAACAGCTGAGTAGCGGCGGGGATCTCTGCTGCGCCGGCCTTCTTGTTCTTCTTGAATCCAGCGAAGACCTCGTCCTTCCGCTCCGAGATGTAGAACTGATACAACCAGCCGATGACCTCGACATCCTGGCAAACCTCTTCGGTGAGCACGCTCCCAGCGCGGGCTAACACGGAGTCGTTGGCGAGTAGGTTCGCGGGGATCAGCAGTTCGGTGTAGTCGCCCTCCCGCTCGAACATAAACGGCATAGAGCGGTTCCAGTGGCGGCAGTACTCCGCGAGGAGGAGTGCATACGCCTCGCCTTGGGGGTCGTCACTGCGGCGCGTGCCGTTGAGCAAACTAGTGACGGTCTCCGCCGTGCGTTTGCTCGTAACGACCGCGCTGTCGATGTTCCCGCGCTTGGCCTCGGCCAGAACTTCGGGCTGCCCTCCTTCGCGGCCGCGTTCGGGCGAGACGACGCCGATGCCGGTGTATCCGTTGGCGTCCATGAACCGCAACGCGATGATGCGATTGAACCACGTGTAGGCAACCTTGTCCGCGACTGTGTCGCGGCCCTTGTCGCTGCCGCCAGCGGCGTTGACGGCCTTCTCCAGGGCGCTGACGGCGTTGGGCTGTTCCTGGCGAAGCTCCTTCGATGCCAGAACGACGGAGATGCGGGCTGATACCTCTCTGATAAGTGCAGTGCGAGCCCATGTAGCGAACGACTTCAGCGGTGCGGTTTCCATCAGAGCGCGATCCTTTTTCCATCGTTAAGTGTGTTCAGCAGTGCACCCCGGAGTGCATCGAGGTAGCGGTCGACGTCATCCACGTTCTCGAGCACACCGTGGACTCCGGGCACAGTGATCCTCTTGACCGAGACGGTCTGCTTCGGTGTGGGCTCCGGTCTGTCTGTACCGCCCGTCGTCCGGGCAGAGGACGCGAGTTGGTCGAGCAGCTCGGGATACGTCCGTTCCTCAAAGCCATTACCCTGCTCGCGGACGAGCGCGATCTGCTGCTCATTGCCTAAGCGGGCGATGATCTGGTCGATTGTACGGGTGACCCTCAGTTGCGCTTCTTCTGTGGCATTGCCGTAATAGGCGCTGCCGAGTATCTCGGACTTGCGTCCCTCGATGTCTTGGATGGCCGTGGCGCGGTGGGAGGCGAGCGTTTCCTCGACTTTCGCGCCAAGGGCGTCCGCGGCCTGCTTGAGTTGGGTCATGCGGTTGCCCCGGAACGCGTTCGAGTCGTCCAGGAGTCGCCTGACGTCGGCGTCGCTTCCTGGGGGCAGGTATCCAAGGTTGTTCGTGTTCGAGGTGAGCAGAACAACGGCCTCGTCGTAGATGACCCTCTGGCCACCGCCCAGGAACGACTGGATCGGGTCGATGACGTTCTCTTTGGCGTCGAGCAGTTCGTCGTCAAGACTGAAATCAGCCAGGTACCACTCATCGGGTTTGCCCGTAACTTGTTCGAGCAGAGCGATGGGGGCAGCTAACTGCTCCACGAACGGGTACTTCGATCCGCTCACCAGCGCCCGTAGCTCATCGAGCTTCGCCCCAAGCTTTTCGCTGCCGTGCCGAGCCACCTCCAGCGGGTCTTTCGGTGGGGTGGCCTCGTCGAAGAAGTCGGTGCAGAACTTGCGGAACGTCGCGACCTTGCGCTCGTCGAAGAGCTTCTGCGGGGCGAGCACAGAATGCGAGTGCTTCTGCGTATTGCGAAGAACGGCAGCTACCTCGGTCCGCTTAAGTATGTTTCCATCGACGGTGACCGTGATCTTCGAGTTGCCAACGAGCCAGGCAATGACGACCTCGATCGAGGCGAGATCCCATCCGTAGGGTTTGGCCTGGAATGCATCGACGATCGTCTTGAACGTTACCTGCTCGCCGAGCCGGTCGCGTTGCAACAGGAACGAAAGCACCTCGTCACCTGGCACAGCAAGCATCGACAGCGACGAATCGTCGATCATGCCTGACTGGTTGGGGTTGGTGAACGCAGCAACCTGCTGCTCGCTATACGCAACACCGCCAAGCAGGCCGAGCTGGGTGTAAGTGCGGCTGATGAGGTCCTGGAAGCCATCGGTGACGCGCGCGATGGCGTCCTGTGAAGAGGAGGTTACGCCGGCGGCGTTGATCACGAGGTCCGCCTTGCCAACTGCGCGGCGGATGCGCTCGATGAGTTCCTTCTCGCGTTCGACGTTCTGCGTCGCCTTCGAGCGCAGGATCTGGTCCTCGATTGCGGACAGCGAAGTCGTCTGCTTGCGCTTGGTGTACTTCTCTGTCTTGATCAGCAGGCGCAAGTCCGAAAGGGCGCGCTCATCGGGCTCCAGGATGACGCGCAGTTCGTCCTTGCCCGCACTGTGCATCCGGGTCTCTTCGGGGCCGAATGGGTACTCCGGCGTAATGAAGTGCATGGTCAGTTCGCGTTGCTGCCCGTACACCTGATCATCAAGCTTGTACCCGAAAGCGAAGTCCTGTCCGTTCTTGGCATACCGCAGCCGGCTCGTGCGAACCACGTCTCCGGAGATGATCTTGAAGAGACGACCGCTGACCTCTGAGGCGTCGATATCGACGTTCTTGATCTCCTCCTCGATAACCTGCTCTTCGTTGGTCAGGTACTCGTAGAGGTTGCCGTTGCGCTGCACGTAAGTCTGCGTCTCCAGCAGTGTCAATGCCTCCTCCACCTGCTTGGCCAGGGCGGGCAGGTCAAGTCCGAAACGGTCGTAAACCAGCACGGTCAGGTTGCGTGGAGTGGCGTGGAAGCCTTCGACGTACTTCACCAGGAACAGCGCCTTGAGCAGCCGCACGGCCAGTTCGTTGTCCAGGTTGCGTTCGGCAACGTCGATGGAACGCTGCGCGGCCGACTTCAGTGAAGCGCGGATGCCTGCGAACATGTGGTCGAAGGTCGCCAGCCTGCCCACCTTCACATCGCCGATGTCCTTGGCGACTTGCTGCACGACGCCGAGCATCGATCGCTCGCCGACTGAGCTGTTGCGGCCCTCGAACACGTTGTGGTCAGAGATGCCTTCGATCGCCGCCTGGAACAGCGGGAACTGGTAGCTGACGAACGGGTAGGTACCGACAAAGTGTGCCTCGTCGGTGTAGTTGCGGTAGGTCTTCGCGCCGTCCACGAAGTCGAACAGGGTCTTGAAGTTGGCGTGCTGCTCTGCATAAATCGAATTCAGCGCGGCCTCGCCCGCCTCGTTCTTCTCCAGCAGTCGCTTACGGATAACCTCTTCCACATCGGCGCTGGTGAGCTTCACACGGGTGGCGAACCGGGCCTGAATCTTGGAGAAGTCGTTGCCTTGCTGCTTCGTGCGGTCACCGACGACCTTGTCCATGTCCTCCTGGGAAGTCACGAACACCCACGCACGGCCCTGGCACTTGGTGTTCAGCGACTCGGCGATTGTCTGGAGGTTGAGCATCAGGTGCGTGTTTGTCCCGATGAACTGGCCGACTTCATCGACGTAGAAGTTCAGCCGGAAGTCGTCTTCTTGTTTATCGAGCCACGCCATCACCTCGTCGGCGAAGTCCTCGATGGAGACTGAATACTCGTTGCGGTACTTGGTGAGAATGTTGGTGGGCGTACTGTCTGTGTTGCCGCTGACCTCGGCGTACGCCTTGGCGACGTTGACTTCCTCGAGTACTCCCTCTTCACGTCCCTGCGCCCAACTGCGTCCGGAGATACGGGCGTATGCGTCCTTGAAGGCTTCATACTGGCCGCGGTTGTCCAGGTCGCGCTCGAACCGGGCGACGTGCCCCTGGCTGCCGTAGTAGCCGCGACTCTCGTCGAAGACCTTGACGAACACCTTTAGCAAGGCGTCGGTCTGATCCTTCGTGATGAGGGTGGCCTTCTGGTCGATGTTGAACAGCAGGCTCTTCGCCGGGATCCTCTCGGCCTTGGTCAGCAGGGCCGGGAGGAACGCGTCCTGTGCCTTGGAGCGGAAGCTCTCGGAGACGCGGGCTCGCGGGAAGTCCTGGCCGTCCACGTCACCGAGGAGGTGTGCGAGCAGCTTCAGCAGGTGCGACTTACCGGAACCGAAGAAGCCCGAGATCCACACGCCGTTGGCGTTGGTGTAGTTCGTGTAGGCCTCAAGCAGCAGTTCCAGGCCTTTTGCCGCCTCGTTGGTCAGGACGTATTCGTCGACCTCGGTGCCCAAATGCGCGGTGTCGTCAGCCTTGATGACACCTTCTATCGGGCGCTGAACGTCCTTGGCGAAGATCGCATGCAGATTCATCGAGTTAAACCTCCTGTTCCAAGATGTTCTTGGCTCGGTAGTACTGGTCGTCTTGGAGTCGTCCGAACAGTACGAGTGATGATCCGAGCGTGGCGGACTGTTCGTAGCGGCCGGGGAAAAACATGAGCATCGGCTTGCCTGTGACAACACTCTGCAGATTGTTCAGCACGTTGTGCGAACGGACATACGGAAAGACTTCTCCGATGCCGGTGAGGAAGAAGATGTCGAAGTCGCCCTCGGCGAGCTTGGCCCTGATCGCGGACGCAATGTGGAGCTGCGGGTCGAGCATTCCCTGGAGCAACTCACGGAAGTCGTTCTTTTCCTGTTCGGGTTCGAGCGCGATCAACCGGTCCCAGACTCCGCGTTCCTTGAGAATCTCCACTGACAGGTCGTAGAGGTTGACCTCTCGGACCACGATGCCCTTGTTGGCCAGGCGGTTCTTGATGCGCTTCTTCGACCCCGTGACCGCGAGTGCATGCTCAGGGTCGTAGGGGTAAATGAAGAACGGCACCTCGTTGCTCAGGCCCTCCATCTGGAGAAACCGCCTGCCGCTAAGAACGGCGAACAAGTGCTCTTCCTCTTTAGAAAGGTCGGTCTGTGTCACGGCTGGGCCCTCCCCGCAGCATTATGGGTGGTTGGGAAGAATCGCAGGTCATTCGGAGTCCGCGCTGCCAAAGTGTTTGCGACCCGTTGAGACATCATGGCCTGCTGTATTTGCCCGCTGTTGGAAAGCAACCCTGCCTCGTTAAGCATCCGGAACAAGTTTGAACGCAGCTTGCGCCGCGTGGAGTCCGTAAGTTCAGACAGCTCGGTGTGCCACAAAGACTTGCCACGCACGAAGCTGTCGAAATCGTCGAGATCGAGCGATGGCGTAAGCAAGAGGAACCGCTCGCGAACGATCTCTTCAGCGAACTCACCAATCAGGTCATATCGACGGCAGGCCGCCGCCCACATCAAGTGTCCGCGCTCGGTCGAGGTCGCCTCGTTGAGTAGTTTGATTTCGTCGTCGGTCAGCACGGTGAGCCGTTGAATAATCTCACGCGCAAGCCTGAGCCCAGAGGCAACTGTACGAGCCTGAAGCAAGTTCTCCCCCGCGACCACCGTTCGAACTCTTGCCCAGTCGCGTTCATGCAAGTAAATGGGCGCAATGATCGCTGCCTCACGCATGAGGAGGGCACCACTGGTGAATGAGAGTGCATAGCGCTGCGCCTCGGCATGCTGCTCGATCATGTGTAGCCCCCCTTTCAGTTTTTCAGGCAAGTAGTTTCGGCGTTGGCCGAGAGGTATTCCTTCAGGTGCGGCCGTCAGCTCGGCGTCTCGTCGCCGCTCGAAGCTGCAGAGCCTCCGCGGCGGACCCACTCGTCTACCTCGCTTGCCTGGAACTTCCAGAGTCTGCCGACCTTGTGGGCTGGCATGCGTTTATCGGTGATCCACGTATAGACCGTGTCTTTTGTGATCCCCAGATGCGCGGCAATGCCATCGGCGGACAGCCATGGTTCGGCCACGGTGGAGCCTCCAGTCGGGATTGGCAACGACGAACAAGAGCCATCCTAGCTTCAACTGCACGTCTTCTGAGGGTTTGACTGGTTTTGAACGGGTTAAGCCTGTATGAGTTGCTTGGCTTGAACCGCAGGACAGCGACCGGAAAATCACGTTAGGCTGTCGCAATGACCGAACTCTGGATCGCGTTGGCACTTGCAGTCGTCGCATCCGCTGGCGGGCTCCTTACTCTCACTCTCCGCAGGCACAGAAGTGTCCGCCGAGACGACGCGGCAAAAACCGCACGGGCGACTGAGACTTCGGCGAGCGAGACCATGGCACCCGTCCGGGTCCTCCCCGCTTCGGGGATTCTGGTTCCGGAGGCCGTCTTGTCTACAACCGGTGCAGCGGTCTCGGTCTGGGAGGCACTTGAAGTCGCTTCAGTTCCTATGGCGTTCGAGTACCACCCGATCACCGACATTGAGCTTACAAAGTACAAGTCGGTTCCAGTGAATGCTGCCCTACATCAAGCACTCACCAATATCGTCCGTGCAGTTGATCCGAAAAGTGCCACACTCTTCAAGGCGGTGCTGCCGAAGGGTGCTGAACTTGTTCGCGCGGTTGGCACCAGCGGGTTCCGCGGATTCGCTCGTGGACCCGCGAATATTTCATCGCAGGCCGTCCTTTACCCGGTGGGGATCGGAGGTGCTGCTGTCGCTGGCTGGCCAATCTTGGCAGTGAGTGCGTCGGTAATGGCGATGGACATGCTGGCACAGCGAGAGCAGCGAGCCCATCAGCGGCGGGTCGAGACAATTCTGGGACGTCAGGAGAAGCGGTCCGTAGACAAACGGATTTCGTTCCAAAGGACCACCGACAAACAATTGTCCGCAGCGATCAGTCTCATGCTCGACGGACAGCTCCCCGACTTGGACGTTGCACGGCACCGTGCCGGAGATGACTTCGAAGAAGCGGACATATTTTTGGAGCAAACCTGGTCCACCATCCAGTCACTCCTGGAGTCTGACCGGGCCAGCGGTCCCGTTGACTATCGCAAACTCGAAGAAGCCCTCGGTGGTAAGACGAAAGATCTTGACCATTTCGCTCGCGAACTTCACTTCGCTCGTGCCGCTGTCGCTCTCGGACGAAAAGCTCTTCTAGCCGACGCCGCTAAAGCGGCGCTTGCTGATCCTAGTAACCAATACCTTGCCTTCCAAAAGTCTCTTGAGCGACACGCAGCGGATGTGAAACATGCTGAGAGTATCGAGGCTCAAGTCACCGAGGCGCTCACCACGCTGGAGCTCACTGGTCGCTGGCATGAAGCAAAGAAGTCGATCGCTGGCCGGCAGACAGCTTTTCGTGAACGGTTTACGCATCCCCAGATCGATCCGCCTGGTACCGTGCAGTACCTCGCGCTTCCTTCGGGTGAGATCCATCAGCTCGTGCCAGTTGATACCCCGTTCGACGAGCAGGCGGAGGCTCAACAAACGAATGGCGTATCACCATGATCAACGCGCCGCGATGGGGCATGGGCTGATCTTCTTCTGGCCTGATTGCGCGGTCGCGCAACTGTTCGTGGGGGCTACCGCGCCTGGATTCGAGAGTTCGGATCATCTCACGGCAGGAGCNNGCTCCTGCCGTGAGATGATCGGGCCAAGATCTAGATCCACAGCCCGTTGCCGTCAGGCGCAGGCTGATTTTCTTTGCCGCGGAAGGTTCTCCGTTCGGCGTCGTAGCGGGCACACTCCTCTTGAATGATTGCATCGTCCCTTTGGACACCCCAAGGCTCCTCGTCCCGGTACATGTCCGCAGCCAGGGCATAGCTCTCCGAGAGCGTACTGGTCCCACCTCAGCGAGGGGACCCGCACATCACCGCATCGCGGACCTCTTACGTTCCCTCAGCGCTTGCTCGGCCTTCCTTTGTCAGCTGGAAAGGCGCGTTCAGGTCCCCTCGCTGCTCGTATTCCGTCAATTCGCCATGCTTCGGCGGAAGGCCTTTGAGATGCAAATTCCAACCACCCGACCTGCAAAGAGATGATCGCGTTCCGCGCCGATATTCGCGTCGTTCGAGATCGCTACAGGGACATTCTTGCGGAACGGAATGACATCATTCCGCAGCCACCGGCGGCAACCGTGCGATAAACTGGTGCAAGCGTGAAGATCGGCCGCGGGGCCAAGACACAAAGCGCAGGGGCGGGCGGCCCGATACGACAGCCTATAGACGCTCCGAGAAGGAGCACGCGGCAACCGGCCGCAGTTCGCCGACGGAACGGCTTTACCACCTCGACGGGCAGGGCTCCGGATAAAACATCCGGAGGGGACCGTCATGTCTACCCCCGCATCCGTCGTCGGCACTCCGTTGCTCGACTCGCTCATCACCTCCGACACGCTCGCCGAGAAGCTCGGTGTCAGCCGTAGGGTCATCGACGAGTGGAGGATCACCGGCCAGGGACCGGCCTTCATCCGTGTCGGCCGCACCCCCCGTTACCGGCCCGAGGCCGTGGACGCCTGGCTGCTCAGTCAGGAACATCTCAGCACCGCTGAGGAAGCGCGCTGATGGGCAGCGTGCACCGCGACACCCGTACGAAGAAGCCCAGCTGGCGGGTGGCCTACACGAAGCCGGACGGCCGGGGCACGACCAAAAGCGGCTTCCGCACCAGGCGCGAGGCCGAAGCGTTCCTCGCGACGACGGAGGTGTCCAAGCTGCAGGGCAGCTACATCGCGCCCAGTGATGCCCGCGTGACGATCGCGACCCTCGGCGAGGCCTGGCTGGCCGCGCACCGTGCAGCAGTGAAGGACTCGACCTACCGCTCGGACGAGAGCGCCTGGCGCATCCATGTGAAGCCGCAGTGGGCTACCCGCGCCGTGGGTAGCATCCGGCACACCGAGGTCGCGACCTGGATCGCAGAGCTCAGCAATGCCAAGTCTGCGACGACCGTCAACGGGTGCACGGCGTGCTTGCCTCGATCCTCGACAGCGCCGTGCGCGACCGGCGGATCCCGTCGAATCCTGCTCGTGACGTGAGGACGCCGAGGAAGGTCAGGAAGCCCCGGGCCTACTTGACGCTCGAGCAGGTCGAGCGGCTTGCTGAAGTGTCCAAGTACCCCGGGCTGATCAGGTTTCTGGCGTTCACGGGTCTGAGGTGGGGAGAAGCTACCGGCCTGACGGTCAAGCGCGTGGACACGGCCCGTCGACGTGTCGAGATCATGGAGAACGCCGTCATGGTCGGCGGACAAGTCAAGGTCGGCACTCCGAAGACCCACCACCGGCGCTCGGTACCGTATCCGGATTTCCTGGACGAGACGGTGGCCGCAGCGTGTGCCGGAAAGGATCGGGATGCACTGCTCTTCCCTTCTGAGCTCGGCGGTTTCCTGCGGCCGGGTAACGGGAAGGGCGGCTGGTTCCGGGGAGCCGTAAAGCGGGCGCAGGCTGGCGAAGCGCACTTCCCGCACGTCACTCCGCACGACCTGCGCCACACGACGGCGTCGCTTGCGATCAGCACTGGCGCTAACGTCAAGACCGTGCAGCGGACGCTCGGGCACGCCAGTGGCGCCATGACCCTGGACGTGTACGCCGACCTCTTTGACGACGATCTTGACACCGTCGCGGAGGCGCTCAGCAAGCTGCGCGCGGAGCGCCTCATCCGACAAGAATCTGACAAGGGTTTAACTGCGAATCGGGGTGATCAGCCGTGAGCCGGCCGTAGTCGGACGCAGCAACTTTGGCTCTATGATTGGGAAGCAGACCTGTTCCGGCAGTACCGGGACCCGGTGACTACTGGTTCAAATCCCACCGTCACCGCCAATGAGAAAGGCCCTGCTTCCCTTTGTTTATGAGGGATGCGGGGCCTTTTGCCTTGCCGATCGACGTTCACCGAGGGGCGGGATTTCGGCACTTTCGAGGCTTGAAAGCCGCGAGATCTAACCCTTCGGCGAAGGCAGGCGTAGATTGATCCCGGATGCCGTAAGACACCCTCGGAACGCACCCGGACCGTGGAGGCAACAATGGCCCAGCGAGCAGGCAAAAGCACCGACTATGCGTTCGTCACTGAATGGCGAGTAGCGGGAACACGCGAGGAAGTAGTCAACGTCCTGGGCGACGCAAGCAGCCTCAAGCAGTGGTGGCCCTCCGTCTACCTCACCGTGACACCCGTAGCCCAAGGTGGCCCAGATGGCGTGGGCGCCAGCTTCGACCTGCACACCAAGGGCTGGCTCCCTTACACCTTGCGGTGGCGGCTTACCATTACCGAACCGGTGACCCTCGATGGCTTCGCGCTCACCGCCGAAGGGGACCTCAACGGCACCGGCCGCTGGACCTTCGAGACCGACGGGCCCGAGGTCGTCATCACCTACGACTGGCGGGTCAGTGCATCCAAGCCCCTGCTTCGCCGTCTGAGTTGGCTCCTCAAACCGGCGTTCTCCGCCAACCATCACTGGGCCATGGCTCGAGGTGAGGAAAGCTTGAAACTTGAGCTTCGCCGTCGGCGTTCATCTGCGGGCTCAGCAAGAGTTCCGGAGCCGCCGAAGCCAACGTTCGTTCGGTGGGCTCAGCGCTAGGGCGACGTTCCTTCCCGGTTGCCTCAGCTCGCACCTCAGAAAACCCCCGGAATTCCAGGAGTCCAGACATAGCAAGCACCGGAAAAGCGGGAGCAACTGGGGAGGAACGCAGCAACGTGTCCACAGAGCCACCCATCCGGGGCCAGTCCGGCGTCGAACTCCCGATAGAATCAAGACGCCGATAATCAGAGCAGCCACAGATAAGGGAGGACCCGTGCGCACATCGCAGTCCCGGGCACCCTTTCATGCGCTGCGGTCTGGCGCCATCTCCACTGTGGTTGTTCTTCTCGCCGCAGGGGCCCACATAGCGGGTGGCGGAGAGCTTCCCACAGCACCGGTCCTGCTGGCGCTCGTTGCGTTGACGGCTCTGGCTGCCACGCTGGCCACCCGTTTCAAGCTGAACCTTGTCACCATGGCGGGGCTCTTGGGCGCAGGACAGTTGGCACTTCACGAAGCTTTCACGGCGTTGAGCCCCATCACCGCCAACGTGCAAGGGACAAACCACCACCTCGGCACTGAACCGTTGAGCTCCGGGCTGGACGTCACTGCGACGCATACTCATGAACTCGGCACAGCCGTGGGCACCATGATGTTTGTGGGCCACGTGCTTGCCACCGTTGCTACTGCCGTCGTCCTGGCAAAGGGTGAAGCTGCCCTGTGGCAACTCGCCGCCTGGCTGCGGCCACTGCTCGCCCTGCCCGCTTTGGTGTTCAGGCCCGACGCCGGTGCCTCGCCTGTCGCAGTCGGCGCACCCGAGGTCTTTATCCCCCGCCCTTGGCGGAACCTGAGGCAAGACAGCCGCCGCGGACCGCCCGCCGTCGTGGTACTTCCTTAGCTCCGCCCGGCACCTTCTGCGCTCAATAAACGCGCGCTGCAACAGCACAGCCTTTGCATGGTGACGGGTCCCAAACCCGTACCCCGCGCCGCACCTTCCGGCGCCCCCGAAAGGCACTTCCCATGAAATCCTCGATTCGCCGCACCCTCGCCGCAACCGCCGTCGCCGGTGGAACCGCTGCCCTGATGATGGCCGGCCTGGCCGGTGCATCCGCGCACGTTTCGGCTGATCCGAACAAGACCGCCGCCAATTCGTACGCACTGGTGACGTTCGGAATCCCCCATGGCTGCGACACGTCAGGCACCACCAAAGTGGCCATCTCACTTCCTGAGGAACTGACCGACGCCCAGCCCACCGTCAACCCCAACTGGACTGTGGAGAAGGTCACGGAGACCCTCGCCGAGCCCAAGAAGCTGGACGACGGCACCTCCATCACCAAGCGGACAAGCCAGATTGTGTACACGGCCAAGGCACCGTTGGATCCGCACCTGCGTGATGCCCTTGTCCTGTCCGTCAAACTGCCGGACGCAGCGGGCAAGACCATCTACTTCCCCACACTGCAGACCTGCGAGCAGGGCCAGACTGACTGGTCCGAGATCGCCAAGGAAGGCCAGGATCCTCACGATCTGAAGGCTCCGGCACCGTCGGTCACCATCACTCCGGCCGAGGCCGCCGGTGATCACCACGCTGCTGAAACCGTCTCCACCGAGCAGGCCGCCGCTGTATCTGACGACGGCTCGCAGGCGCGAAGCTGGGCCGGCCTGATCGCAGGCATCGCTGGCTTGGGCCTGGGCGGTGCTGCGTTCTTCCGTAGCCGCTCCGCCAAGCCGGCAGTAGCCAAAGCCGATACCAAGTAATTTGACGCTGGATTGGCGCCCGGAAGATCACGATCCGGGCGCCAATCCGCGCTCCCAGCCGTGGCTGAATTGACTCGGATCACGGCCGGGGCAAGGCTGGTGCCCATGTGGACTCAGCGCATCAAAACCGGTCTTGTGACGACGACGGCAGCCGCTGCGCTGCTCTTTCTTGCTGCTTGCGGGCCAAGCCCCAGCCCATCGGCAACCAGCAGTGCCCCTCCATCTTCCTCGGCGCCAACTACCTCGACTCCGTCGGCCACTGCAACGTCAAGCCCGCCTTCGGCAACGGCCACGCCGTCACCCTCAGAGACAGCTACGTCCGCGGCACCAGCAGCAGCCGGGCTGTGCAAGGCGGGATCCCTCACCGCCGCAACGGACGCCACCGGCGGCGGCGCCGCGGGCAGCGTTTATGAGAAATTGATCCTGACCAACTCCGGCGGCACCCCCTGCATTCTGGAGGGCTTCGCCGGCGTCTCCATGACTGCCGACGCCAACGGTGAACCGATCGGCGAACCGGCAACCCGGGAAACCACAACCCCGGTCACCAAGATCGAACTGGCGCCGGGCAAGTCGGCGTGGGCGGAAATCCGGTACACGCAAGCCGGCAACTATGGCGACTGCACCAAGGTGGCCGCCGCCGGTTTCCGCATCTACCCGCCGAACGACACGGCGTCACTGTTCATCCCGGAGCCGCACGATGCGTGCAGCAACACCGGCATCAAGCTCCTGACCATCACCGCTTTCCAGGCAGTCTGACCGTCTCCCCACGGCTCTGGCTTATTCTGTCGGAGCCGTGGGGCATGATGGAGTGATGCAGGAGCCGCAGGCGTCGGATGGCGCCATCAGCCGTTTCAGCCAGGCAACCAGGGAATGGTTCCTCGGCGCTTTTTCCGAGCCCACACCCGCGCAGGATGGCGCATGGAACGCGATCTCCTCGGGCTCCCATGCCTTGGTAGTGGCGCCTACGGGTTCCGGCAAAACCCTGGCGGCTTTCCTGTGGGCGCTCGATCGCCTTCATTCCAAGCCCACTGACACGCTGCCAGGTCTTGAGACTGTCCCGGCCAACGGCAAAGGCCGGTCCAAGCGGCCTAAAACCAAGACACGCGTCCTCTATATCTCACCGCTGAAGGCGCTGGGTGTGGATGTGGAGCGGAACCTCCGCGCCCCCCTGATCGGCATCACCCAAACCGCCAAACGCTTAGGGCTACCAGCACCCTTGGTGACGGTGGGCGTCCGTTCAGGAGATACGACGGCGGCGGATCGCCGCACGCTGTTGACCAACCCGCCGGACATCCTCATCACCACCCCGGAGTCCCTGTTTCTCATGCTGACGTCCCGTGCCCGGGAAACGCTCAGCGAAGTGGACACCATCATCATCGATGAGGTGCACGCCGTAGCCGGCACCAAGCGTGGCGCACACCTGGCAGTTTCCTTGGAACGGCTGGATGCCCTGCTTCCGAAGCCTGCGCAGCGCATCGGGCTATCGGCAACCGTTCAGCCCCGTGAGTTGGTGGCACAGTTCCTGGCCGGCCAAGCCCCCGTGGAGATCGTCGCCCCACCGTCCAAGAAGAACTGGAACCTCACGGTCACCGTACCTGTGGAGGACATGTCCGATCTGCAGGGCGCTGCCGGAGCATTCGACTCCGGGCCGGCGTCGGGGTTGCAGCCGCAGGCGTCCATCTGGCCGCATGTGGAGGAACAGATCGTGGATCTGGTCCTGTCCAAACAATCCACCATCGTGTTCGCCAATTCCCGTCGGCTCTCTGAGCGCCTCACAGCCCGGCTCAATGAGATCTACGCCGAGCGCCAGTTGATGGCGGTGGGTGGCAGCGAGTGGGCCGCCCCCGAATCCGACCCGGGAATCCCGGCCTCCACAGCTACCCCGGCACACATGATGGCTCAGGCCGGAAGCACTACTGGCGCCGATCCTGTGCTTGCCCGCGCACACCACGGCTCCGTATCCAAGGACCAGCGGGCCATGATCGAGGACGACCTCAAGTCCGGCAGGCTCCGCTGCGTGGTGGCAACATCGTCGCTGGAACTCGGCATCGATATGGGCGCCGTGGACTTGGTGGTCCAAGTTGAATCTCCCCCATCGGTAGCCAGCGGTCTGCAACGCGTCGGGCGTGCTGGACACCAGGTTGGTGAGATCTCAGAGGGAGTCCTCTTCCCCAAACACCGGGCCGACCTCCTCCACACCAGCGTCACCGTTGAGCGAATGCTCGCCGGGCAGATTGAACGCCTGAGTATCCCGGCCAACCCCTTGGATATCCTGGCCCAGCAAACGGTGGCTGCCACCGCCCTGGGAAGCATCGACGTTGAGGACTGGTTCAGCACTGTCCGCCGATCAGCGCCTTTTGCGAGCCTGCCACGCTCGGCCTTCGAGGCCACCTTGGACCTCCTGGCCGGCAGGTACCCGTCGGACGAATTCGCGGAGCTAAGGCCCCGCATCATCTGGGACCGGCATGCCGGGACCATTGAGGGCAGGCCCGGAGCCCAGCGCCTGGCTGTCACATCGGGCGGAACCATCCCCGACCGCGGGCTGTTTGGTGTGTACATCATTGGGACGGAAGTCGAGGGCTCGGCCTCCCCCGCCACCGCGGACGGCAGTGAACCCACCGCTTCAGCCCGTGCGGCCAAGGGCGGACGCCGCGTTGGTGAGCTCGACGAAGAGATGGTCTACGAATCACGGGTAGGAGATGTCTTCGCCCTCGGTGCCACCAGTTGGAAGATTGAGGACATCACCCACGATCGTGTGCTGGTCTCCCCTGCGTTCGGCCAACCCGGCAAGCTTCCCTTCTGGAAGGGCGATTCCCTGGGCAGGCCCGTAGATCTTGGCCGCGCGCTAGGTGCCTTCATCCGGGAACTCTCTGCCGCAGACGAAGCCCCGGCCATGGAACGCTGCCAGGCCAGCGGATTGGATGCCTACGCCGCAAGCAACCTGATCCAGTACCTCAGGGAGCAAAAGGAAGCCACAGAGATAGTCCCGAGCGACCGAACTTTGGTGGTGGAGCGCTTCCACGACGAACTCGGCGACTGGCGTGTAGTCCTCCACAGCCCATTCGGCATGCCCGTTCACGCCCCATGGGCACTTGCTGTGGGCCAACGCCTGCATCAGCGCTACGGCCTGGACGGATCGGCCATGGCCGCCGACGACGGAATCGTACTGCGGGTACCCATGATGGAAGATGAGCCGCCCGGCGCTGAGCTTTTTCTCTTCGACCCGGAGGAACTCGAACAAATCGTCACCACGGAGGTGGGCGGCAGCGCACTATTCGCCTCACGGTTCCGTGAGTGTGCGGCCCGCGCTTTGCTCCTGCCCCGCCAAAACCCGGCCAAGCGTCAGCCTCTGTGGCAGCAACGCCAGCGCTCAGCCCAGTTGCTGGATGTCGCCAAGAAGTACCCTTCCTTCCCCATAGTGCTCGAAGCCGTCCGCGAATGTTTGCAGGACGTTTACGATCTACCCGCCCTCAAAGACATTGCGGCGTCCGTGGAGCGCAGGGAACTTAGAATCGTGGAGACCACCACCCAGCAGCCCTCCCCGTTCGCGAAGTCCCTGCTGTTTGGGTATGTGGCGCAGTTCCTCTACGAGGGCGACTCCCCCTTGGCCGAACGCCGGGCTGCCGCCCTGGCCCTGGACTCCACGCTCCTCAACGAACTCCTGGGTCGCGTGGAACTGCGCGAACTCCTGGACGCCGCAGTCATCGACAAAACCGAGATGGAATTGCAGCGCCTTGCACCGGACCGGCGGGTTCGTGGCATGGAGGGCGTGGCGGATCTCCTGCGGCTGCTGGGCCCGCTCACCGTTGAGGAAGTCGCAGAGCGACTGGAGGGTACCCAACCACCAGAATCGACCCCGCAGCCTGAAACACGAGCGCTGTCCGTGGATGACCCACAGCCTGAGGACGCACAGCTCGAGGACGCACAGCTCGCAGCGGAGGCTTCCGTGATCACGCCATCCGGCAGTATCGTCGACGCCCGGTCCCACCTCACGGCACTGCAGAAAGCCAACCGCGCACTCAAGGTAACCATCGGCGGCGTCGAGCGTTTTGCTGCCATTGAGGACTCGGCGCGGCTCCGTGACGCAATCGGCGTTCCGCTGCCCATGGGTGTGCCGCTCGCCTTCATTGAGCCTGTCCACGATCCTTTGGGCGATCTCGTTTCCCGGTACGCGCGCACCCATGGTCCCTTCACTGCCTCAGAAGCTGCGGCCAGGCTTGGGCTTGGCGTCGCGGTGGTCAATACGGCCTTGAAACGGCTCGCTGACGACGGTCGAGTGGTGGAAGGCGAGTTCCGACCCCACGCAGTTGCTGAGCAGCCTGCAGATGCACCCGACGCAGAGCTCATGACCCTTGACGCGCCACCGTCCAGCGAGTGGTGCGATGCTGAGGTATTGAGGAAACTGAGGCGGCGTTCGCTTGCTGCGTTGCGGGCCGAAGTGGAACCGGTGGACACGGCCGCTTATGGTCGGTTCCTGCCGGCCTGGCAGAACGTGAGCGCGCCAGGTAAGTCCCGGAGCCAGGCTTTGCGGGGGCTGGACGGCATCATCACGGCAGTGGACCAACTCTCCGGCGTGCCCATCCCGGCATCCGCGTGGGAACCCTTGGTCCTGGCGAGCAGGGTGGCGGACTACAAACCGGCCATGCTGGACGAACTCATGGCAGCCGGCGAACTCCTCTGGTCCGGGGCAGGATCCCTCCCGGGGAACGACGGCTGGATCAGCCTCCATGTGGCCGACTCCGCAGAGCTGACGCTCAACCCCGATCCTGAATTCGAACCCGGCGACGCCCAGCAGCGGCTCTTGGAACACTTCAGCGCAGGTGGTGGCTACTTCTTCCGGCAGCTCACAGACGTGGCCGGTGGCATGGATGCGGTGTTGAGCGATGACGCCGTGGTCTCTGCCCTCTGGGACCTCGTCTGGGCCGGCCGCGTGACAGGCGATACCTTCGCTCCGGTGCGGGCCATGATCGCCGGCGGGAAAACTGCGCACCGGCAAGTGGCCAAGGCGCCCAGGGCCCGGGCGCCACGCATGAGCAGGCTGGGCCGTTCCCATGGGACAGGATTGCTGGGTTCTCCGGGGCTAACAGGTGGGCGTTACGGCTCCGTATCAGGCGGAATTGCGCCTGCCCCGCCCTCGGCTGTGGGCCGCTGGTCAGCGCTTCCTGCCCCCGAACTGGACCCCACCATCCACGCGCGAGGAACCGCTGAGCTCCTGCTGGACCGATACGGCGTAGTCACCCGGGGTTCGGTCATGGCAGAGAACATCATTGGCGGATTCGGGCTCATGTATAAAGTCCTGGCCCGCCTCGAAGAAGCCGGGCGTTGCCGCCGCGGTTACTTCATCGAACATTTGGGCGCCGCCCAGTTCGCCGTTCCTGCCACGGTGGACCGCCTCAGGTCCTTCACCGAGGACGCGCGCATCTCCAAAGCCGAGCCATCTGCCCTTGCCCTCGCCGCGACCGATCCCGCCAACCCCTACGGCGCTGCCCTTCCGTGGCCTGCGCTTTCCGTCGACGCCGGTTCCGGTCACCGTCCCGGGCGCAAGGCCGGAGCGCTGGTAGTGATGGTGGACGGCGCGTTGGTCCTTTACGTCGAACGCGGCGGCAAGACTTTGCTCACCTTCAGCCATGACGAGGACGTGCTGGCCGTCGCCGCCGAGGCCCTGGTGGGTGTGGTGCGCCGCGGTGCCGTGGACAAACTCTTCATGGAGAAGGTCAACGGCCACGACCTCCTGGAAACTCCGATCGCCGATGCTCTCGCCGCCGCGGGGGCCTACTCCACTCCGAAGGGACTCCGGATCCGTGCCTGAAGGCGATTCCATTTGGCGGGCTGCCTCACGCCTGAACGAAGCGTTGGCGGGGAAGACCATCAAGGCCTCAGACTTCCGCGTGCCCCGATTCGCCACCCTGAACCTGGCCGGATGGACCATGACCGAGGTTGTCCCCAGGGGCAAACACCTCCTCATGCGCCTGACCGGACCTGTTGACGAGGAACCCGGCGCCAGCAGGAAACCCCGGGCCCTTACCATCCATTCCCACCTCAAAATGGAGGGCAACTGGATGATCTATCCGCCCGGTGGCCGTTGGACGAAGCCCGGCCACACTGCACGGTGTGTGCTCCGCACGGACACCGCAGATGCGGTCGGGTTCTCACTGGGCATCCTGGAAGTGGTGCCCACAGCGGAGGAAGAGAAGATCGTCGGGCACCTCGGGCCGGATCTGCTCGGTCCCGACTGGGACGAGGAAGAAGCATTGCGCAGACTTCGTGCCGAACCGGACGTCACCGTGGGATTTGCGCTGCTGGACCAGCGGAAACTTGCAGGCATCGGCAATATCTACCGGTGCGAATCGTGCTACTTGTCCGGCATTCATCCTGCCCTGCCGGTGGGAGAAGTTCCTGACCTTCCCAAGACCGTCAGGGACGCCAAACGCCTTCTCGGCGAAAATCTGGGCCCCGGGCGGCGGACCACCCTTGGTCCGCGCGCACTCCGTCCCGGGTATTGGGTATACGGCAGGGAACGCCAACCCTGCAGGCGCTGCGGCACCACAATACGTCGCGGCCTCCTGGCAGGACCGGACGGTACAGAGGAACGGGACATCTACTTCTGCCCGCACTGCCAGCCGGCGCCGTAGACGGCCCGGCTGCCCAACAACCCAGTGCCCGACAACCGCGCGCCCAACAACCCGGCACGCAACCAACCGCGCGCCCAACAACCCGGTACGCACCACCGGCCGGACCCGGCCACACATCAGCCAGCCAGGTCCGGCCCACAACCGCCGCGACGGCTGCGCACAGTTGCCAGCCCGGCCCGCTACTCCAGGAAGCTCCCCAGCCGCCCCAGCAATAGCCGCCGGACCCCGCAAAGTTGCGCGCCGCCGTCGGACGCTTTTATTACACCATTCGCCACCACTTTTGGTTCGTGGTACCTGCGCAATCCCACAGCTGCAGCGTCGCACCGTTGGCTGAATTCCAGTCAACTACGTCAACGCATTTGTTGGCCTGAGGATTCACCAAATCCCCGGAAGAATTCAGGACGAATTGTTGCGCTGCACCGCCGTTGCAGCCGGTGAGCTGGATTCTGGCACCGTTTGCCGTTGATCCCCAGGCAACATCCATGCATTTGCCCAGCGAGCGGACGGTTCCATTGGCGGCAAAGGTCCATTGCTCCGAAGCGGAGGTATCGCAATCCCGGAGTTCCAGCGGGGCACCATCGGCTGCTTGGCGGCCGGCTACATCAAGGCACTTTTCGGAGTAGCCCTGGATTCGGGTGCTGGACGCAGAAAGTGCAGGAATTGAAGCGAGGTCATACACACGGACGTAATCGACCAACATGGACTGTGGGAACACGGTGCCCGAGTCCGGTGCTCCCGGCCAATCGCCGCCCACGGCGAGGTTGAGGAGCACAAAGAAGTCGTGGTCGAACACCCACGGTCCGGCAGTTGAGGCCTTGGTCTTGTGTGAGTAGGCCGCTCCGTCGATGTACCACGTGATGGACTCGGGGCCCCAGTCCACAGTAAACGTGTGGAATCCATCGCCCAGGGCCTTGGCGCCGGGCAATGTGTAGCTGGCGTTGGTGGCGTTTGGCCCTGAGTAACCGGGCCTGTGGATACTTCCCCACACCGTTCCGGGTTCCTTGCCAACGTTTTCCATGACGTCCAGCTCACCGCTGGCAGGCCAACCGTCGGTGAATACGTTCTCTCCGAGCATCCAGAAGGCAGGCCACATTCCTTGCCCCTTGGGCAGTTTGAGCCGGGCTTCGAACCGGCCGTGTGTCCGGCTGAACTTGCCAGCGGTTGTCAGCCGGGCGGACGTGTACTGGCACGTCCCGTAGTGGCACTGATATCCGGCGGGGTTTTCCTTAAGGGCGGTGATGGCCATGTTTCCCTGACCATCGGCTGCAGCGTTGCTTGTGTTGTTGGTGTAGTACTGCAGTTCGCCGTTGCCCCATCCGGACCCTCCGGTGTCGTGCGTCCATTTTCCTGCGTCGGGTGCCGTGCCGGCGGGTCCGTTGAATTCGTCGCTCCAGACCAGTGTCCCGGGGGCGGGCATACCAGCCGATGCAAGTGCAGAAGGCTCCGGGGCTATGAGGGTAGCTGCGATGGTCAGGCCGGCGACGAGCATCGTCAGGGGCATGAGTCTTCGCTTCATGAAGCCACTTTGTAGGGCCATCACCGTGCTGCGCAAGCTTTTTCGATGCGACACGCAAAACGTCACAGCCAGGAAATAATCAACGCGAGTTTACTTATCAGTGCCGTAACGGGGATGAAATGTGGGCGGGAGAAAGTGGAATCAGGAACCAACTGGCTTGAGATGAATTCCCTCAAGCGGGTTGGCAAAAGGACATTCCGTTCGCAGCCGAATTCCTTCCCTTGAGCATCGACGATGCAGCTCCAGGCGCGTCAGCCGTGTCTTCCCAATTTCGCTCTGAGGAGCGTGTGGACATACTGGCGCGCCTTGGCCTTTTCCCCAGCAGTTACCGGAGGCTAAAGATGGGCATTTACAGACAAATACTGGTAAGGATCCTTGCAGTTCTGGTGGTTTCCTTTGGATTGATCTACATCAGTTGGCGCTGGTCGAGCACTGTCGCCTGGGATGCTTGGTGGATCTCCCTGCCCCTGGTGGCCGCGGAGACCTACAGCTTGGGCGAGTCGGCGCTGTACGCGGTCACCATGTGGAACGCGCGACGACGTCCACCTCCCCCACCTGCCCTGCCGGGCAGATCGGTGGACGTATTCATTGCCACGTACAACGAGCCACTGGACCTGGTGCTCACCACGGCAATCGCGGCCAGGGACATGACGTATCCGCACGAAACGTGGATCCTGGACGACGGCGATCGAGCTGAGTTTGCCGCCGCAGCCCGGCAGATCGGCGTCGGGTACATCACCCGCGGCCCGGAGTGGGACGGACGGCAGCGCTTCGCAAAGGCAGGGAACGTCAACAACGCCCTGTCCGTGACAACAGGCGAGTTCGTGGCCATCTTTGACGCAGACCAAGTCCCCGAGCCCCGCTTCCTGGACCGTGTTCTGGGCTACTTCGACGCTGAGGAAGTGGCCTTCGTCCAGACCCCACAGCACTTTTGGAATGTTCCGGAACGGGATCCCCTGGGGAGCCAGGCGGAACTTTTCTATGGCCCCATTCAGCAGGGCAAGGACGGTTGGGACGCGGCGTTTTTCTGCGGTTCGAACGCTGTCCTTCGCCGGGAAGCCCTCATGGCCTTGGGCTTGACCCGTTATACAAGGACAGCCACTGAGCAGACGTGGCGTGCCTTGCGCAGGGGCCGGTCCAGGCTGCAGGATCTTCATGGCGAACTGGGCAGGCGTCATCCTGCCGCCATGCCGGTCGCAGAACAGGCGCTGGAGGCAGTGGCGCGTGCGGAGCACCAGGTGCGCAGGGGCGATGTCCTCGCCGAGATCACTTTCGAGCTCCGGGTTGCCTTCCATACGGCTGCGTTGGCGGTCCCCGATGCCATGGACGATGTGGTGCCGGAACTGGACGCGGTCCTTGAATCAGTGGATGTGGCGCACACGGACCAGGCGTTGGCCATCCACCCCATGGACACCACCACCATTACCGAGGACATGGCAACGGCCATGCACCTTCACGCGATGGGGTGGGGCAGCGTCTACCACCACGAGGTCCTGGTCCATGGGCTTGCCCCTGAGGACGTGTCCACCATGCTTTCGCAGCGGCGTCGTTGGGCGGCAGGCACCATGCAGGTGTTCTTCAGTGATAATCCGGTGTTTTTGAGGGGCCATACCGTGGCCCAACGGCTCATGTATCTGGCCACCATGACGAGTTACCTCAATGGCTTCGCCGCCCTGAGCTACATCGCGGCGCCTGTGGTGTTCCTGGTGGCTGGGACCTACCCGCTGACTGCCAGCCCGGTGGTGTTCTTCTGCCTCTTCCTCCCCTTTTTCGTGACCTGCCAGCTGCTTTTCCAAGTGGCGGGCAAGGGGTCGAAGGGACTGTGGCGGGGCCAGCAATGGTCCTTTGCGCTGTTTCCCACGTGGATAGCGGCCACGTGTTCCGGTGCGGCGGCGGTCTTCCTTGGCAAGCACCTCACGTTTTCGGTGACGGCCAAGAGCAGGCAGGCTGCGGGACGCGGTTTTCAGCATGTCAGGCTGCAACTGGCAGCCATGGCGTTGCTCGTTGTGTCCTCGCTCATCGGCATTGCCCGGGTGGCATTCGGGGACGCGCCACTGTATCCCACCCTCATCACGCTTGCCTGGGTTGCTTTGGACCTGGCGCTTTTGAGCGTGGTGATCGGCGCTGCAAGGTATCGGGGACCCGGCGAACAGCTGGAGGAACCCATGTCCACCCCGAAGGAGCTCGCCAGCGTCCTTGGGACTTCCTCCGAACATAAAAACTGACAGCAATCACACGCCGTTCCATCCCCCAGCAAGGAGCGACTCCCATGTCCATGACTTCCCCTGCCCCAATGACCATCTCCTCTGCCCGGCAGCCAGTAGATCTGATAAGTCTGGATCTGACCGTTACCGGCGATTTGGACGCCACTGCCGTTCTCGACGTTCGCCAAGCGTCCGCCAAGGCCGCCGCG
>NZ_SDXQ01000040.1:0-19272 GCF_006964045.1 Arthrobacter sp. TS-15
CACCAACGCTCCGCCCCCACCCAGGGTCTGGGTGGATCGGGATCCCGAGGCTGCGGCTCGTCTTGCCACCGCCAGGCCGGCCCTTCAGGCCAAGGCCGATGAGCTGAAGCTGCCGGTGGAGAACCTGCTGACACCGGATTATTTGCGGCGGGTCACCTGGCGTCCTCCGGCCGACATCTCCCTGGAATCCGTCGCTGAGGAACTGCGGTCCCTGGGCGCCCGGGAATGGCAGATCTCCTTCGCGGCTCCCATACTCACTGAAGCGTGCTTGAACCCCGCCCCGCTTCCCGCCAAAGAGAGCAAGGCCAAGGAAGCCAAAGCGCCCACGGACGCGCACTCTTCCGGCAATGCCGGCTAAGCTCCTTCCCGATGTGAGGCCTGCCCCGCGAACCGTGGTTCGTGGCGGCAGGCCTTTCGCGTCCCAAGGACACGGACCCGGGCGGACCTTGCATGCTAAGTTACCCACGAGTAACATTGCATCAATGCCAGCCGAAGGGCCCGCGATGCGGGATTCGGCGCCATGTCTCAACGAGGAGTTAATACATGAGTCCATCCCGCAGTGCTCAGAGAAACGTCCGCGACGTCGTCTTCGTCGATGGCGTGCGTACACCCTTCGGCAAAGCCGGCGAGAAAGGCATCTACGCGGGTACCCGCGCCGATGACCTCGTGGTGAAGTGCATCCGCGAGCTGATGCGACGCAATCCCTCTCTTCCCGCGGACCGGATCGACGAGGTCGCCATCGCCGCCACCACCCAGACCGGGGACCAGGGCCTCACCATCGGCCGCACAGCGGCACTCTTGGCCGGACTCCCCCGCTCAGTACCCGGATTCGCCATCGACCGCATGTGCGCAGGTGCCATGACGGCAGTAACGACGACGGCGAGCGGCATCGGCTTCGGCGCTTACGACGTCGTCATCGCAGGCGGCGTGGAGCACATGGGCAACCACCCCATGGGCGCAGGCGCCGATCCCAATCCTCGGTTCATGTCCGAGCGCCTGGTGGATCCCGCGGCGCTGAACATGGGTAACACCGCGGAGAACCTGCATGACCGCTTCCCGGCCATCACCAAAGACCGCACAGACGCCTACGCCGCCGCCTCCCAGGCCAAGCTCGCCGCCGCGTACTCCAATGAGCAGATCCAGCAAGACCTCGTCCCCGTAGCCACCATGAAGCCCGGCCAGGGCTGGGCCCTGCACACCACGGACGAACCACCCCGTCCGGGCACCACCGTTGCGGACCTGGCCGAATTGCGCACGCCCTTCCGCGCCCACGGCCGGGTCACCGCAGGCAATGCCGCTGGCTTGAACGACGGCGCTACAGCGGCTGTTCTTGCTTCCGCCGACGCCGCTGAGGAACTGGGGCTCCCGGTCAAAATGCGCCTCGTCTCTTACGCCTTCGCCGGTGTTGAACCCGAGGTCATGGGCATCGGTCCGGTACCGGCCACCGAAAAGGCGCTGAAAAACGCAGGACTTGGCATCGAGGACATTGGGCTCTTCGAAATCAACGAAGCCTTCGCCGTCCAGGTCCTGAGCTTCCTGGACCACTTCGGCATCGCCGATGACGATCCCCGGGTCAACCGCTATGGCGGGGCGATCGCCGTCGGACATCCACTTGCTTCCTCGGGCGTCCGTTTGATGAACCAGCTCGCTCGGCAGTTTGAGGAAGACCACTCGGTTCGCTATGGCATCACCACCATGTGCATCGGATTGGGCATGGGTGCCACCGTCATCTGGGAAAACCCCCACCACGCCGCATACCAATCTTTCACTGCTGACCAGGCCACCACGGCCATCACCGAAGGAGCCGCCGCATGAGCGCCGCCGAATTCCAGAAACTCGCCGCTCTCTTCCCCGATGAAGTAGTAACCCACTCCTACGTGCAGGACATCTCCCTCCCGGGCGGTGCCGGCACCTTCGCACTGATCACCTTGGACAACGGCTTGGACCACTCCAAGCCCACAACTCTGGGGCCCAACACGTTGGTGGAACTCGGAGGGGTGTTGGACAACCTCAAGGAGCGGGCCTCACGGGGAGAAATCGTTGGCGTCGGCGTCACGGGCAAGCCCTACTTCCTAGTGGCCGGGGCAGACCTCTCAGCCGTTAAGACTCTCAAGGAACGCGAGCACGGGCTTTGGATGGCACAGCTTGGCCATGCCGTCTACAGCACCCTCGCGAACCTGGGCGTTCCTAGCTTTGCCTTCATCAACGGGCTGGCTTTGGGCGGTGGCTTGGAGATCGCCCTGCAGTCCACCTACCGAACCGTCTCGACGGGTGCCGGCGCCCTGGCCCTGCCGGAAGCGTTCATTGGCCTGGTGCCCGGATGGGGCGGCGTCTACATCCTGCCGCGCCTGATCGGCCCGGAGAATGCCGTCAAGGTTATGATCGAGAACCCCCTCAGCAACAATCGGACTCTCACCGGCCCGCAGGCGTTCGAGCTCGGCGTGGCCGATGCCATGTTCGAACCCGCCGATTTCGTGGAACAGTCGCTGGCGTGGGCGGCACGGGTTATCTCCGGCGACGTCACGCCGGAGAGGAAGAACGCCGTTGATGCCGCCGATGACGCAGTCTCCGGCCGGTGGGCTGCGGCGGTCACCGCGGGACGAGCCTTTGTGGAGTCCAAGACCTCCAACGCCTCTCCCGCCCCGGCCAAGGTCCTGGACGTCATGGAGGCCAACCGCACCATGACCCAAGCCGAGTCGGCTGAACTCGAGTGCGAGACCCTCGCGGGGCTCATGCAAACCGACGAGTTCCGCTCCACGGTGTACGCGTTCCTGGACCTCGTCCAGAAACGCTCCAAGCGTCCTGCAGGCGCGCCTGACCGTAAGCTTGCCCGCCCGGTCACCAAAATCGGCGTGGTGGGTGCAGGGCTCATGGCCAGCCAGCTGGCACTGCTGTTCGCCCGGCAGCTGAAAGTTCCCGTCGTTATGACGGACATTGATCAGGCACGGGTGGACAAGGGCGTCGCCTACGTCCACGCCGAAGTCGACAAGATGCTGGCCAAGAAGCGGATCAAGCCCGACGCCGCCAACAGGACCAAGGCGCTCATTACCGGATCCGTCTCCAAGGAAGCCTTTGCCGACGCCGACTTCGTGATCGAGGCCGTCTTCGAAGAACTGCACATCAAGAAGCACGTCTTCGCCGAGGTTGAAGCCATTGTTTCTCCCGAATGCATTCTGGCCACCAACACTTCATCGTTGTCGGTGACAGCCATGGCAGAGGATCTGAAGCACCCGGAACGCCTGGTGGGCTTCCACTTCTTCAACCCCGTAGCCGTCATGCCACTCCTGGAGATCGTTAGGGCGCCCAAGACCGACGACGCCGTCCTGGCCACGGCATTCGAACTGGCTAAGGGGCTCAAGAAGACTGCCGTGCTGGTCAAGGATGCTGCCGCCTTCGTCGTCAACCGCATCCTGCTCCGCCTCATGGGGGAAGTCATCGCCGCGTTCGACGAAGGCACCCCGGCAGAGGTGGCTGACAGTGCACTGCGTCCCATGGGCCTGCCAATGTCGCCGTTCACCCTGAGCGCCATGGTCGGCCTGCCGGTGGCACAACACGTCCAGGAGTCCTTGCATGCCGCGTTCGGCGAGCGGTTCCCGGTCTCGCAAAACCTGCAGAAACTCATCGACAACGGCGTGAAGAGCCTCTGGGCTCCGGGACCGGATGGAACCCCTGTCATCCCTGCCGAGACGCTGGCCCTCATGTCCTTCGGCGACACCCCGTCCACTGGCGAGGAAGTTCTGCGGCGTACGCAGGACGCTCTGGCCGAAGAAATCGGGCTCATGCTGGAAGAAGGCGTCGTAGCGGGCCCTGAGGACATTGACCTTTGCGTCATTATGGGCGCCGGATGGCCAATGTTCCTGGGCGGCATCACGCCGTACCTGGATAGGGTGGGCGCTTCCGAGCGGGTGAACGGCAAGCGATTCCTTGCCCCCGGCGTCGCATCAGCACCTGCCTGATCCGTCCCTCTCTCACATCCCGCGCCTTAAACCGGAACGCTCTCCCACTTGCCTCAAGCAAGTGAGAGAGCGTTCCGGTTTAAGGGCTGTTTTGTGAGAGAGGGACGCCTGTAGCTGGGCGGGATGGCAGAGCGAGCTAGAAGAGTGCAACCTTCGGCGCCCGCGGGAAGATCTCGTCCAACTCCGCGCGATCCTCCTGGTCAGGTACCCAGCGCACGGCCTCGGCGTTTTCGCGGATCTGCTCCGGACGGGTGGCGCCTGCGATCACGCTGCTGACCCCGGGCTGGGCAGCCAACCAGGAGAAGGCCAACTGAAGCTCGCTGATATCCCGTTCCTTGGCAAACTGGCCGAAGCGGCCCAACTGCTCCCAATCGGCGTCGTGCACCAGGTTGGTGCGCGTGTGGCTCAACCGGGAACCTTCAGGGGCCTTGCCCGCTGAGTATTTTCCGGTGAGAAGCCCGTTAGCCAAAGGGAAGTAAGGAAGGACGCCCAAGGAGAAAGCTCCTGCCGCCGGGAGCACTTCGAGTTCGGCACGGCGGTCCAGGAGGTTGTAGTGGTTCTGAGTGGAAATGAAACGGACGCCACCTGACTGCCGCCCCACATATTCGGCTTCAGCGATCTGCCATCCGGCAAAATTGGAATGGCCGATGTACCGCACCTTGCCGCTGGACACCAGGTCATCCAAGGCGCCCAGCGTCTCTTCAATGGGCGTCCGCGGGTCCGGGGTGTGGAACTGGTAGAGATCGATCCAGTCTGTGTCCAAGCGTCGCAGGGAAGCTTCCACGGCTTTGACGATGTAACGGCGCGAACCACGGGCATCGAAGTCGTTGCCGTTGACTCCACGCATGTCCATGCCGAACTTGGTGCCGATGACCACGTCATCACGGCGCCCCTTCAGCGCCTTGCCCAGCATGACTTCGCTCAGCCCCGGCTCCCGACCGTAAACATCGGCGACGTCAAAGAAAGTGACCCCGGCATCGAGTGCGGCGTGGACAACAGCGTCCGTGCCTTCCTGGGACTCGGTGGGAGTATTGGCGCGGCCCAGGTTGTTGCAGCCCAGCCCTACAGCTGAGACAGTGAGTCCGGAGTGGCCAAGGCGTCGGTATTCAGTCATGAATTCAGCCTAATACGCGTCCCGGCGCTGATTGTCACCCAAGGCAACAAACTCCTCGGCAGAACAGTTAGCCGGTTCCGTACGAGATCCCGGATTCCTCCATGGCATCCTCAAGCTGCGCTACAGCCACCGGCCCCATCCCGTGGAGCTTGGACAGCCCGGCCTCGCCGAACTCGGCCAACTGCTCCAACGTCTCTATCCCCTCATGCGCTAGCGCCCGTCTGGCCGGAGCGGCCAGCCCTTTGGGAAGGGGCGTATGTCCGGGCCAGTTGCTCTTGGACGCCATGGGGATACCTCCTGGTGCGTTGGGGTGCTACTTAGAGAGTAAAGCCCACACCCTGCTTGGGCGAGTGCTTCACACGGAATGCCGTGGGGTCACTGTGGGGAGCTGCCGCAACCGTGAGCTTGGTGAAGTCCAGGTCCTCACCACGGACGCAGATTTTGATGGCGTTCACGGCCTTGTTGACGTCCGGGCAAAGGCAGAAGATGTTCAGGTGGCCGTTGCCGATTTCCGAACGGTCCACTACTCCCAGCCCGCGCCACGCCAATTCACCGGTGAGGGCAGCTTTGGCTTTACGCTCAAGGTGACGGTCGCGTTCAGTGCCGTCCTTTGACTTCAACGCAATCTGGGCAACTACCCAAAACTGTTCAGACTCAGGGATCTCGGCATAGCCGTCTTCCTCGCATTGCGCAGCAAAGGCAGCCATCAGGCCATCCACGGCAGATTCGTCGTCAACGTCTGCCTCGTCGGTCTTGCTCTGGTGACCCACTACACCGTGATTAACAACGAACTGCTGGTCTTCGTCGTCATACCAGGCCTCGCGGAAGTGAAGTACTCCGTCGTCGTCGCGCTTGTACGCTCGGATGATGCCGCTCATGCTCGTCCTTTCCCAAACCACTCGGCGCTGGTGCTGGTGGCTCCATTGACGTCGAAAGGCGCTTTCATGGTGTCCACTGCCTCAAAGAGCGCTGCGCATTCTCTGAGCATTGAGTCCACCGTCTGTTGCGGATAGCCCATGGCCACCCGATGACGCTCAAATTCGTCCTCATCGTCTACGAACACCCCATGCTCAGTGGAACGGATCACGTCCAGATCCATATCAATCATGTGAAATTCCCAAACGCCCGGCTTGATGGTATTCCAGTCATGACCGGTGGCCAGGTCAACATAAATCCTGAAGTCCCCCGGATAACTGTCGTCGTAGAAGGTTGCCACAAACTCGCCTGCCCGCGGGACCAGCAACAAGGCGTCCGATGCCGTGTAGAAAGCTGCTCCCGGGCGGGCACAGAACTCCCCTGCCCCCTGAAATATCCACCAACCGTGGATGTCTTCACCAAGGTAACGTCCAGGCACCACCCAGTGGGCCTTGCCGTCCCATTTTCTGTTCCTCGACACCACGAGGTCACCGGGCTGCACTGCGCCCGGTGCGCGCTCGTCCGTCACAGCGTTGGCAGGCTGCCGGTGGTCGGGTGTTCCTGGCCCGGGAGGGGCCTGGCGAAGGGGACCTTTGTCCCCAAAACCTGGGCTACGACGTCGTGAGTTATTTTCTGGGCCGTCAGGCCAACGCGCTCCAGGACCTGGCTGCGGGAGCCGTGCACCAGGAACTCCACCGGCAGGCCCACTTCGTTCAGCGCGGTGTCCACGCCGGCGGCGCGCATTTCCTGTCGGATACGGGACCCCACGCCACCTGCGCGGACGCCGTCTTCTATGCAGATCACCAGGCGGTGACGGGCAGCAAGGGCAATGATGGATTTACGGACGGGAAGAACCCACCGCGGATCCACCACCGTGGAACTGATGCCTTGGGCGCCCAGTCGGGAAGCAACATCCAGAGCGAGTTCGGACATAGCGCCGACGCTGACAATCAGGACATCGTTCTCGGTGGAGCCTTCCGGACGCCGTGCGAGGATGTCCACGCCGTCGTGAAGCCTGTCTATCGCTTCAATTTCGGAACCAACGCTGCCCTTCGAGAATCGGACCACTGTGGGGGCATCGTTGATGGCGACTGCTTCACGCAGTTCTTCGCGGAGCCTGGTGGCGTCACGGGGAGCCGCCAAATGGAGACCGGGCACGATCTGAACCATCGCCATGTCCCACATGCCGTGGTGGCTGGGGCCATCCGGGCCGGTCACGCCGGCACGGTCCAGGACGATGGTCACACCGGCTTTATGCAGTGCAACATCCATTAGGAGTTGGTCAAAGGCGCGATTCAGGAACGTGGCGTAAACCGCCACCACGGGGTGAAGCCCACCGAAGGCCATTCCAGCGGCGGACGTCAGCGCGTGCTGCTCGGCAATACCGACATCGATCACCCGTTCGGGGTGGCGCTCAGCAAACTTGTGCAATCCCACGGGAATCAGCATGGCGCCGGTAATACCGACGATATCCGGGCGCTCATCCGCGATATCCGCGATCTCTTCAGCGAAAACGGAGGTCCAGGACCTTGCTCCCGGCATTTCCGTGGGCTCACCCGTTTCGGGGTCAATGATGCCTACCGCGTGGAACTGGTCTGCTTCATTGGCCAAAGCCGGCGCATAGCCGTGGCCCTTCTCCGTCATGGCATGCACAATGACGGGTCCACCGTAGGCCTTTGCGGTGTTGAGCGCATGTTCCATGGCTTGGAGGTTGTGTCCGTCAACCGGGCCGATGTACTTCATGCCAAGGTCCTCGAACATACCCTGCGGAGCCCACCAGTCCTTGATGCCCTTCTTCATGGCATGCAGGCTCTTATAAGTGAACTGACCCGCCGGGCCGCCGTCCTGGAGCTTCTTCTTCCACCAATCCAGCATGCGCTCGTAAGCCGGCGTGGTGCGCAGGGAATCAATGGTGGGACGCAGCGAGGCAAGGTAATCTGCAAAACCGCCAACAGTGGGGGCATACGAGCGTCCGTTGTCATTGACCACGATCACCACGCGGCGCCGTTTGTCGGCGGCAATGTTGTTGATGGCTTCCCACGCCATGCCACCGGTCAGCGCGCCATCGCCAACGACGGCGACGACGAACCGGTCGCCTTCACCGGTCAGCTGGCGGGCACGCGAGATGCCGTCAGCCCAGGACAGTGAGGAAGATGCGTGTGAACTTTCCACGATGTCGTGCTCGGACTCGGCACGGTCAGGGTAGCCGGATAGCCCTCCCTGCTGGCGGAGCGTGGTGAAGTCCTGACGTCCTGTGAGCAGCTTGTGCACATAGGACTGGTGCCCCGTATCGAAGACGATGCTGTCCCGCGGTGACTCAAAGTTCCGGTGCACGGCGAGGGTGAGCTCTACGACGCCCAGATTGGGCCCGAGGTGTCCACCCGTCGCGGCTACGTTGGTGATCAGGAACGCCCTGATTTCGCCGGCCAGTTGTTCCAGCTCGGTGCCGGATAATGTGGCCAGGTCCCGTGGATCCTTGACGGTTTCCAAAAGTCCCAACGGCCCTCCTTAGGGTGAATGACGTGCTTGTTAACTCTAGCGCGTGCCCGGGCAAGCATGGTGCGCCTCGGCCTCAAGCCTTGGCATTGTTCTCCCGATCCGGTCCCCTGACTGATGCCCGGGACGCCAACAGCCCCGGCTGGTCGGGCGACCAGCCGGGGCTGTCCGGCTACTGAATCAGCTGGGAACCAGCCGCTTCCTTATGCCGAGATCTGGCGCAGAACGTACTGCAGGATGCCGCCGTTGCGGTAGTAGTCCGCTTCACCCGGGGTATCGATGCGCAGAACGGCGTCGAAGGACTTGGCGGTACCGTCTTCAGCCGTGGCCGTGACCTTGAGCGTCTTCGGCGTGGTGCCGTTGTTGAGCTCGGTGACGCCTTCCACCGCGAAGGTTTCGGTGCCCGTCAGGCCCAGCGTTGCTGCCGACTCGCCGGCCGGGTACTGCAACGGAAGGACTCCCATGCCGATGAGGTTGGAGCGGTGGATGCGCTCGTAGCTCTCAGCGACGACGGCCTTGACGCCCAGAAGCGCCGTACCCTTGGCTGCCCAGTCACGGGACGAGCCGGAGCCGTATTCCTTGCCGGCCAGGACAACCAGGGGCGTTCCTGCTGCCTGGTAGTTCTGTGCTGCGTCGTAGACGTAAGCCTGGGGCGCACCTTCCTGGCTGAAGTCGCGGGTGAAGCCACCCTCAACGTTGTCCAGGAGCTGGTTCTTGATGCGGATGTTGGCAAATGTACCGCGAATCATGACTTCGTGGTTGCCACGGCGTGAGCCGTAGGAGTTGAAGTCCTTGCGCTCCACACCGTTGGCCAGAAGGTACTGGCCCGCAGGAGTGTCCGACTTGAAGGAACCGGCCGGGGAGATGTGGTCCGTGGTGACGGAATCGCCAAGCTTCAGGAGCACGCGGGCGCCCGAAATGTCCTTGACGGGATCCGGCTGGGCCTTCATGCCTTCGAAGTACGGGGGCTTCCGCACGTAGGTGGAGTCCTCGGCCCAAGCGAAAGTATCGCCCGCCGGGGTGTCAAGGGCCTTCCAGCGGTCGTCGCCGTCGAAAACGCCCTCGTAACCCTTGGCGAACATTGCCTCGTCAATGGAGGAGTCAATGACTTCCTGCACCTCGGTGGGGTTCGGCCAGATGTCCTTGAGGAAGACCTCGTTGCCCTCGGAGTCCGTGCCCAGCGCATCGGTTTCGAAGTCGAAGTCCATGCTTCCTGCCAGGGCGTAAGCGATGACCAGCGGCGGCGAAGCCAGGTAGTTCATCTTTACGTCCGGGTTGATGCGGCCTTCGAAGTTGCGGTTGCCGGAGAGGACGGCAGTGACGGAGAGGTCGTTGGCCTGGATTGCCTCGGAGATTTCCGGCTCAAGCGGGCCGGAGTTACCGATGCAGGTGGCGCAGCCATAGCCCACAATGTAGAAGCCGAGTTTCTCCAGGTAGGGAGTCAGGCCGGACTTCTCGTAGTAGTCAGTGACAACCTTTGAGCCCGGTGCCACAGAGGTCTTGACCCACGGCTTGGAGGTCAGGCCCTTGTCCACGGCGTTGCGTGCAAGGAGGGCCGCAGCCAGCATGACGGACGGGTTGGACGTGTTGGTGCAGGACGTGATCGAAGCGATCGACACTGCGCCGTGGTCCAGCTCGAACTCGCGGCCATCGGCGGTCTTGACCTTGACCGGCGACGACGGGCGGCCGTGGGCACCGTTGGCGGCAGAGTAAACGCGGTCCGTTTCCGTGGTGTGCGAATCGGCGTGCGTGAAGGACGGTGCATCCGAAGCCGGGAACGATTCGTCCAGGGACTCGTCAACGCTGCCGTCTTCAATGGCGACGTAGTTGTGGATGTCCTTGCGGAACTGCTCCTTGGCATCCGTGAGCTCAATGCGGTCCTGGGGACGCTTGGGGCCGGAGATGGAAGGAACAACGGTGGACAGGTCCAGCTCCAGGAACTCGGAGAAGCGCAGTTCGCGGGAAGGATCGTGCCAGAGGCCCTGTTCCTTGCTGTAGGCCTCAACCAAGGCAACATTTGCTTCGGAGCGGCCGGTCAGGCGCAGGTAGTCCAGGGTGACGTCGTCGATCGGGAACATCGCAGCCGTGGAACCGAACTCGGGGCTCATGTTGCCGATGGTGGCGCGGTTGGCCAGCGGCACGGCGGCAACGCCTTCGCCGTAGAACTCAACGAACTTGCCAACAACACCGTGCTTGCGCAGCATTTCGGTGATGGTCAGCACGACGTCGGTAGCGGTGGCGCCGGCGGGGATGCTGCCCTTGAGCTTGAAGCCCACAACGCGGGGAATCAGCATGGAGACGGGCTGGCCGAGCATTGCAGCCTCGGCTTCGATGCCGCCAACGCCCCAACCCAGGATGCCCAGGCCGTTGACCATGGTGGTGTGCGAGTCGGTGCCAACACAGGTGTCGGGGTAGGCGCGGACAACGCCGTCTACCTCGCGGGTCATGACCGTGCGTGCCAGGTATTCGATGTTGACCTGGTGGACGATGCCGGTTCCCGGGGGGACAACCTTGAAGTCGTCGAACGCGGTCTGGCCCCAGCGAAGGAACTGGTAGCGCTCACCGTTGCGCTGGTATTCGATCTCCATGTTGCGCTCCAGTGCGCCGGAGTTACCGAAGGCATCGATCTGGACGGAGTGGTCGATCACCATTTCTGCAGGCGCCAACGGGTTGACGCGCTTGGGGTCACCGCCGAGCTCCTTGACGGCTTCACGCATGGTAGCCAGGTCCACGACGCAGGGAACGCCGGTGAAGTCCTGCATGATGACGCGGGCGGGGGTGAACTGGATTTCCGTGTCGGGCTCCGCATTGGGATCCCAACCGGCCAGCGCGCGGACATGGTCAGCCGTTATATTGGCGCCATCCTCAGTCCGCAGGAGGTTTTCAAGCAATACCTTAAGGCTGAACGGAAGGCTGTCTGCGCCCTCTACGGAGTTCAACCGGAAAATTTCATAGTCGGTGCCGGCTACATTCAGTACGCCTTTGGAACCGAAGCTGTCCACAGTGCTCATGGCAGGACTCCTCTCGCAACAGTTTCATCTTTGTCGCGTGGTTGGCCGCTAGCCAGTTAGGCGCACCTTACTTAGCCGGGCGGCATCTCTCTTGGTCACCCCGGTCAGCGGCGTTGATTTCCGTTGACCGGGGCTACTACTGCCATCGTAATGGCATACTTCGGTGTTGCGTCACTGATCAGGTGCCTCCGGGGAAACAGGCAGTTTCACCAATGGCACCACGGAACGCGGACTGCGCCGCAGTTACGGTCCGGGGACGATCAATCCCACCGTTTCCAGGTGATGGGTGTTCGGGTAAAGGTCGAAGGCCCGCAGCGACTCAAGCCGCCAGCCGCCTTGATGGAAGTAACCCAGATCACGCGCAAAGGATGCGGGATCGCATGACACATAGGCGATTGCGCGGGGTCCGGTGGCCATCAATTGCTTGACCACGGCCTTGCCCGCCCCTGCACGCGGTGGATCCAGCACCAGCGAGTCGAAGCTGCGGGCGCGTTGGTGCAGCACCTTCTCCACACGCCCCTGCACGATTTCCACCTGGGATTGACCATGCAGGTTTTTTCGGGCGTCACGGCTGGTGCCCGGCGCGCCTTCAACGGACAGTACCGAACCGGTCACTCCGACGGCGTCCGCCAAAGGTGCCGTAAACAGGCCGGCGCCGGCGTAGAGGTCGGCCACCGTCGCACCGGGCTGTAAGTACCCACCGCGGGAAAGATAGCCCGCTACAGCGTCCACCAGCGTGTCCGGGGCGTCTTTGTGGATCTGCCAGAAACCCTCACCGGTTACACGGTACTCATGGCCTGCTGCGGTTTCCTGCACCCAGGTCCTCCCCCGAAGCTGCAGGACTTCGCCCTTGCCGGGATCGAAACTGGCAACCGAGACATCGTGCGGCAGCTGCGAAAGGATGCTGTGCAATCTCTTGGGGCTGGTGGACTCTTCCGGGGCCAGCAGGATCAGGGGCCGCGAACCGTTGGCGGGCACGGCAACTTCCACACGGGCGATGCCGGACAGGTCAAGGTCCCACAGCTTCAGCTCATTGACGCCCGCAAGCGCCAACGGCATCTCCTTGATGGGAAGCACCACATCTGAACGGTGAGCGTGCATGCCCAACCGGCCTTTGGGAGTCACCGCGAAGCTGGCCCGCGTACGCCAGCCGAGTCCGCCGTCGTGATTTTCTCCCACGGCTTCCACCTCGGTGGCGAGGTCCAGGCCGGCAAGGCGCTTGAGCTGCTCCGCCAGCACTTCGGCTTTCAGTGCACGCTGGCGCTGCAAGGAAATGTGTCCAAGCTCCGCGCCGCCCACCGGCGGTGTCCCGCGGCTCCAGGAACCCAGCGAATCCGCCTGCTTCCAGAAGTGCGGAACGCGGTCGGGTGAGGCTTCAAGGACCTCGACGACGTCGGCACGCCAGAAGCGCGACGAGTCACCGGAGTCGGTCAACCGGATCCGGACTTTCTCTCCCGGGATGCCGTGCCGGACGAAGATGACGCGGCCTTCGTGCCGGGCGACGAAGTGCCCTCCATGGGCGATGGGGCCGATGTCCACCACCAGTTCAGCACCGGGCGTGGCCTGGTCCGCGGAATGGTGGCCACCGGTGTGATGGTGTTGGGGGGAATTGCTGTGGGAGGTCATTTAGGTATCCTGCAGTGCCTTTGCTTCTTCGGACGATTTCAACTGCCACGGGACGCTGGCAACCATGACTCCAGGTTCAAAGTGGAGCCTCGTCTTGATTCTGAGTGCTGTTTGGTTATGGACGAGTTGCTCCCACCATTTGCCCACCACATATTCGGGGATGTACACCACGATCAGGTCCCGCGGTGAGTCCCGGCGCATGTTCTTGATGTAGTCCATGATGGGCGTCACGGTTTCACGGTAGGGACTGGCCAGGACGGTCAGGGGAACCGGAATTTCCAGCTTCTCCCAATCGCGGACGGTCTGGGCCGTTTCTTCGGCGCTGATGTCCACGGTCACGGCGTCCAGGCGCGAAGGCCTCGACGCCCGCGCATAGGCCAGTGCGCGAAGGACCGGCTTGCGGACATGTGAGACCAGGAGAACAGCGTGGACCCTGGTGGGCAATGCACGGGGCGAGGAGTCCTCATCCACCGCCAACTCCCGGGCCACGTTGTCATAGTGCGCGCGGATGCTCCACATAATGAGGAAGAGGACGAACATGGCGAGCAAGGCTATCCAGGCGCCTTGCTCGAACTTGGTGATGAGGACAATGACAAGGACCAGGGCCGTCATCCCGAAGCCCAGCATATTGATGGTCTGGGACTTGATGATGCGACGCCGGACAGCTTTGTCCCGCGCGAGTTTCAGTTCACGGCCCCAGTGCCTGATCATTCCCAGTTGACTTGCGGTGAAGGAGATGAAGACGCCCACAATGTAGAGCTGGATCAGTTTGGTGACATCGGCGTTGAAGGCGAGAATCAGGACCAGAGCCCCCGCTGCCAGCGCAAGGACACCATTACTGAAGGCAAGCCTGTCGCCTCGAGTACGCAGCTGCCTGGGCAGGTAGCCGTCCTGGGCCAGAATCGAACCCAGCACGGGGAAGCCGTTGAACGCCGTGTTGGAAGCAAACACCAGGATGACGCCGGTGGCAGCAACTACTACGTAGAAGAGGATGGAGCCGGAGCCGAAAATGGTGTCGGCTATCTGGCTGATGGCCGGAGTCTGGATGTAGCCCTCAGGCAGCGGCTTGCCGTCCACCAGGAACTCGCGGGCCGGGTCAAGGACAATGTGCACCTTGGTGGCGTTGGCCAAGTAGAGGATGCCTGCCAGCATGGAAGCGGCTATGACGCCCAGCAGGAGCAGGGTTGTTGCCGCATTCTTGCTCTTGGGCTTCTGGAAATTGGGCACCCCGTTGCTGATGGCTTCAACACCTGTCAGTGCAGCGGCTCCCGAGGAGAAGGCACGCAGAAGCAGGAAGGCTCCGGCCAGCCCCACCAGGCCCTCATCAAATCCAGGCTCGGGAACAATGGTGAAATTGGCCGAAGGCGCCTCCCCCAACGTGCCGGTGGCGGCCTGGAAGATGCCCACAGCGGTCATCCCAAGAATGGATGCCATGAAGATGTACGTCGGTACTGCGAACAGCGTCCCGGCCTCCTTGACACCGCGGAGGTTGACCAGCGCGAGGATGATCACGCCTACAGTGGCTATCAGCGCCTGCTGGCCATGCAGCGCCGGGATGGCCGTGGTGAGGTACGTCGCCGCCGAGGACATGGACACGGCAACCGTGAGCACGTAGTCCACCAGCAAGGCAGAAGCCACGGTCAACCCGGCATACTTGCCGAGGTTGACGTTGGCAATCTCATAGTCGCCGCCCCCGGAGGGATAGGCGTGGACGTTCTGACGATAGGAAGCCACAACTGTGAGCAACACCACCATGACCGCAAGGCCAACCAGCGGAGAGAAAGCCACGGCACTGACGCCGGCAAGGGCGAGCGTCAGCAGGATTTCGTCCGGGGCGTAAGCCACTGAGGACAGGGCATCCGAGGCGAAGATCGGCAAAGCGATGCGTTTGGGCAACAACGTGTGGGACAGGCGGTCATTCCTGACCGGCCGGCCCACCAACACCCGCTTGGCGGCATTCAGAATTGTCAGCACTCCGCAAAGCTACTCTGAATCCCCAGGGATGTCATGACGGTTGTCACCGGCATACCCCCGCTGCACCGGTAAAGTCATACCGAGCGGGACGGACTACACACATAAGGAGACACGGTGGCTCACTTCGTGATCATGGGTTGCGGCCGTGTTGGCGCAACCTTGGCACACACTTTGGAGGATGCCGGTCACTCCGTGGCCATCATCGACCAGGACGAGCGGGCCTTCCGCCGATTGCGCAACACTTTCACGGGGCGCAAGGTCACCGGTGTCGGCTTCGACCGTGACACCCTCAAGCAGGCCGGCGTCGAAGAGGCCTACGCCTTTGCCGCTGTCTCCAGCGGCGACAATTCAAACATCCTGGCCACGCGCGTTGCCCGTGAGACCTTCCATGTCTCCCATGTGGTGGCACGGATCTACGACCCCGGCCGCGCCGAAATCTACCAGCGGCTCGGTATCCCCACAGTGGCAGCCGTGCGCTGGAGTGCCGACCAGGTTCTCCGGCGGATACTTCCGGAGCAGCACCTGGCCGGCGACTACCGCGAACCTTCGGGCCGCTTGGTGCTGGCCGAAGTGGATCTGCACGAGGCATGGATCGGACACAGCATGGATTCCATCGAGTCCGCGGCCGGAATCCGCATCGCTTTCCTCACCAGGTTCGGCGAGGGCCTGTTGCCCCAGGCCGGGACCGCATATCAGGAAGGTGATACCGTCCACGCGATGGTGAGCCTTGACAGAACATCCGAGATCAGCCGAATTCTCGCCAAAGCACCCGCCAAGGAGTCTTAGTGAAAGTTGTCATTGTTGGCGCGGGCAGCGTCGGCTCGTCCATTGCACGTGAGCTCCTGGCTCACAAGCACGAGATTCTCCTGATTGATTTGAAGCCTGAAGTGATTGGGCGCAGCGGGCTGCGAGGGGCACGCTGGCTGGTGGGCGATGCCTGCGAACTCAGCACCCTGCAGGACGCGAAACTTGAGGATGCGGACGTGGTGGTTTCTGCCACCGGCGACGACAAAGTGAATCTGGTGGTGTCCTTGCTCGCCAAGACCGAGTTCGGAGTAGGCCGCACCGTGGGGCGCGTGAACAATCCCAAGAACGACTGGATGTTCAATGACTCCTGGGGGGTGGACGTTGCCGTCAACACACCGCAGCTTATGACAGCGTTGGTGGAAGAAGCGGTGGAAATCGGCGACATCGTGCGCCTGTTGACCCTCCAGACGGGCGTGGCCTCGATCGTGGAATTCACCGTTCCTCACGACTCCCACGTCATTGGCAGCACAGTGGGGGGCATTGAGTGGCCCGAAGACGCCACCCTGGTTGCCATCCTGCGTGATCAAGCACCCATTACGCCCACGCGTGATGATGTTCTGGACGGCGGTGACGAGCTGTTTTTCGTCACCACCATCGCAGCTGAGGACGGCTTGCGGGCTCTGTTGTCACCAGCGTCCGATGACGCCAAGGAACCCCGCGAGGGAACGTCAGAACCGGCAGATCAGTCCGCTGAGGACGATGGCTTCGACGGCTGAGGTGCCGGCTTGGTAACCAACCAGGCCACCCAAAGGCCCAGGATGTACAGCGGGGCGCCCATCAGAAGCCTGGTGGTAGCCAACGCTGTCAGTCCGGCCTCGCCCATGAAGTACAAGGGAACCTGAACCACCAAGCGCAGGGTCAGCACCGCAACCACAATCCACGTGCCCAAGGAGTAGGCCCGGAGCCGCTCCGGATCCTTGCGCCACTCCAGTCCTTCATTGCGCACGAAGCCGAAGAGAAGTCCGGCTACCGGCCACTTGAAGACGATGGACAGCACCATGGCCGCGATGTAAGCGATGTTGGTGAAGAAGCCAAGCACGTAGAAGTCCTCGGCCTTGCCTGTGGTGTTCGCCAGCCAGGCAGAAATGCCCACCCCCACCACTCCCGCCAATGCCTGCGTTAACGGACGGCGCTGGATCAAACGAACCACTGTGAAGACGGCGGCTGCAGCCAACGCTGCGATGAGGGCCGGAGTGAGGTCGCGCGTGACGGTAAAAGCCACAAGGAACACCAAACCCGGAAGGATGCTTTCGGCAATGCCCTGCACGCCGCCGGCGGACTTGAGCATATCCACGTGGCCGGCGCTGTTACGGTGGAGTCCGGCCTTCTGGGCATACCCTGCAGCGAGGTCGGACACAGTGGGCCCTTCCGCACCGGACTGTGGGGCGTCCGCCTGCGGTTCATCGTTTACGTGGGACGAAACGTTCTCGCCGGGCGTCTGACGCCCTGCGTCCTTCGGTTCGGAACCGTTGGCCACGGTCATAGGTGCTCCTGACGGGAAAGTATTTCGTAGCGGGGATTGAACATGGCCGGAAGGCCATCAACCTGGGTGACCATGCCCTTCAAGCGGAGTTTCACGCCGGCTTCAATGCCTGGAACCCGGGTCCTGCCCAGCCAAATCACACGGAGGCGCTCATAGGGCTTCCGGACTCCGCCGGCTCCCATGTTCGGCACACCTCCGCCGGGCCGCACGGAATCAACCACCACGGCGGAAAAGAATGGCTGCTCGCTGGGCGGCTGGTGGGTGACGGACTCAATGAAGCCCGTGCACACTGCGCGGCCCCGGACAGGGAGGTCACGTACTCCCTGCCCTTCGGGACCTTGGCCGGCCACCCCGTAGCGGCCCGATGCGTCAGCCAATCTGGGTGATCTCCGGCCCTCGCTCCGGTTGCCGCATGGCGGGGTCTGCGGGGGGAACCGCACCTTGGGGGGCGCCGGCCTGGCCCGGCACTGCAGCATCCTTGGGCAGGCGCAGCTGCAGCAGTTCGCGCGGTGGCATCGGGTTATCACCGCGGACCACAACAACCTTACGGAAGAGCTCTTCCAGTCCTGCTGCGGCATCACGTTCGAGGGCGGCCTGTCCGCCCAAGACACCGCGCAGGAACCATCGCGGCCCATCCACACCCATGAAACGGGCTGCCCGGAAACCTCTGCTGCCGTCTGCCGCTTCAGCGGGAAGTTTGGCTACCAGCTCCGTGCCGAAACTTCCGGAAACTTCTTCGGTTTCCCCGCCTTGGCTCGCTACGGACTGGGTGATCTGTTCACGGATCTCATCCCAAAGTCCCTCGGAACGCGGCGCAGCAAAGGCCTGAAGCTGCAAGCTGGAACCGTTGAGGTCCATGGTCACCGCAACCACGCGTTGCGTGGCTTCCTCGACCTCAAGCCGCAGCTGGAGACCCTCGGCTGGTGCGATCAGCAGTGCACCGAGGTCCACGTAGCCATCGCGGTTCTCGATTTCGTCGATGTCCAAGGGACCCTTGCCGAGCCGGAAATCTCCGGGGGTGCCGGACCCGCCTGGCTCGGAAGTTGATGCCCCGGTACCGGACTCCTCGACGGTGCCGGCGGTTTCCGGCTTCTCGTCCTTGGACTTTTTGCCGCGCCCAAAAAGCATTGGGTTTTCTCCTTAGTAGTGGTCTATCCCCAAGTAAACCGCAACCACGTTAGACCTCACTAAACCGCTCCAATGCGTCAGGCGTGGGAGGCCGGTAAACGAGGTTCAGTAGTTTCTCAGGCCTTCGGTGCGTTGAAGCCGCCCGTGGACCCGAAGCCGCCGGTTCCCCGAACGGAATCCGATAGTTGGTCAACAGCAATGAACTGCGCGTATTCAACGCGCTGAATCACCATTTGTGCAATTCTATCGCCGCGTTTGAGGTCAATGGCAGTGTTTTGGTCGGTGTTCAGGAGCGTGACAGCGATTTCGCCACGGTAGCCGGCGTCCACAGTACCGGGGGCATTGACCACCGTCAGTCCGTGCTTGGTGGCCAGCCCGGAGCGGGGATGGATCAGGGCGACATATCCGTTCGGCAACGCAATGGAGACACCAGTTGGAACGAGTTTCCGCTCACCGGGGGCGAGATGCACATCTTCGCGGGCGCGGAGATCGGCACCCGCGTCTCCAGGGTGCGCATAGGAGGGAGCTTCCAAGCCGGCGTCGAGCATTTTCAACTGCACCTCCAAAGTGGGGGCGCCGTACGCTGCGGTGGTTTCGCTGCTGTCCGCAACTGCGGAAGCGGCGTCTGAACTGAATACTGCGGTCTCATTGCTCACAGTGGTTCATTCTACCGGGACCCGGTTCACCCGAGTCGTTCAGCCCGGCGGGCCTGGGTGGCGGGGCCGGGCAGCGGGGCCGGGCAGCGGGGCCGGGCAGCGGGGC
>NZ_SDXQ01000041.1:0-132365 GCF_006964045.1 Arthrobacter sp. TS-15
GAAGGTGTGTTCCGGGCAGGCTGGGGCCATCCATGGAGGAGGGCGGAGCCCGGTGCCGATGCCCGATAAGCTGGATCCATGCCTACGCCTGACCAGTCCTCCCCCGTTCCTGCCCGGAACACACCTTCGGCCTCCGAGGTCCTGTATACCGAGAAGCTATGGCCGTCCGTCTGGATCTGGATTGTGGTTGTTGGATTGTCCGGCGCGGGCGTTCTGATGTTTGGGCCCATCAGCGCCGCCACGGGCATCATCGCCGCTTTGGTCCTGCTGGCGATCATGACCATCATGTTGGTGCTTTCCACGCCCACCATCACGGTCACTGCCGACACCGTACGGGTTGGGCGGGCGAGCATAGACCGCGCATTCGTAGGTTCTGTCCAGGCGTTCAGAAAAGAGGAGGCCACTGCTGAACGTGGCCCGCGCCTGAACGGACTGGCTTATATGTGCTTCCGCGGCTGGATCGACGCCGTGGTCAAGATTGAGATCACCGACCCCGCAGACCGCACTCCTTACTGGCTGGCGTCCTCGCGTCGTCCGGATGAACTCGTTGCAGCATTGACCGCTTCCCGGAGCTAGCTCTCACACTCCTTGCAGTATTGGTGCCCGCCCCTTTCCGCGGCGATCTGGGACTTGTGCTTGACCAGGAAACAGTTGAAGCACGTAAATTCGTCAGGCTGCGGCGGCATGACCTGAATGAGGAGTTCTTCACCGGAGAGATCCGCCCCCGGCAACTCAAAGCCATCGGCGAGGTCGGTCTCGTCCACATCCACCGCCGAGGACTGCTTCCCCGACTGACGGGTCTTGAGTTCTTCCAGGGAATCCTCGCTGACATCTTCCTCGGTTTTTCGAGGGGCATCATAGTCCGTGGCCATGGTCCTTTTTGTCCTCCATACCTGTTCCGGGTGGAATACCGGATCGCAGGAACTCCCTGCCACCGGATTAAGGGTTCAAACGCCGGAAGCCCCGGATTTGTGCCCGATCTCGGCCAGATTGTCCTCCCCCTGGCCCTCAATGTCCATAGGCCCTCTTTCTTGGGTGCCCGTTGGCCCACAGCCCTCCGGACGTAACCTGTTTTCTGCGGAATATCACGGCACGCCCTTTGTCCTAGTAGGAAAAGACCCCCGCGGGTGGCAGAGTTTCGAATGTCAGTTATGCCATGTGGTGGAGGGTGTTATGCAGGATCTACGACTGGTAGGCGTCCACGACGACGGCGGGCATCTGCTCTTGAGCGGGCCCGGTGGTGCGATGTTCCAGCTTCCGATCGACGAAGCCTTAAGGGCCGCGGCGAGCCGCACCCCTGCCCAGGTGGCCGCACGCGCGTCCAACACAGCTATTGCCATGTCGCCCCGCGACATCCAGGCCAGGATCCGCAGCGGTGCCACTGCTACCGAGGTGGCCGAGCTTTCCGGCCTCCCCCTTGCCAACGTCCAACGCTACGAGGGCCCTGTGCTTGCCGAGCGTGAGTACGTGGTGCGCCAGGCCCGCAACATCGAAGTCGCCTCCCCTGCTCCCGGACATGACATCTACCGCTCGGCGTTTGGCGACACCCCGGCCACTCTGGGCGACATGGTTGACTACAGGCTCTCGGCGCACGGTATTGATTCCTCTACGGTGGACTGGGATTCATGGCGACGTCCGGACGGCACCTGGACGGTGGTCGCACGCTTCGAAACTGTTCCCGGCGCTCACGGAAGCATCGGCGAGGAACCGCCGGCCATGTGGACCTTCAGCCCCCAACGCAAATCGCTGCAGAACGCCAACCGTTGGGCCCAGCAGCTCAGCGAACTTGAGCCCATGGACGGTCCGGTCCCCGCCCGGCGGCTTGCTGCCGTCTCGGACAGGCCGTTCGACTTCGAGACCGACGCCGAAACTGCGGCGCGTGCGTCCGCGAAGGAATCAGACAGCCTTTTGGAAATGCTCCGTTCACGGCGCGGCCAACGCCTGGGCGTGGACGAAGACGGCGACGACGCCTTGGCCGTACTGCTGAGCAACGTTCCCGCAGCCCACCCCCGGCCCGGTGAAGAAGTGGACCAGGCAGCCGCGGATACCAGCCTCGCAGACGCTGAGCCCCTGGCCACCGGCGTGGAAGAGCCCACCCGTAAAGACGGCCGCCCTTCGATTTTGTCCCGGCTCAGCCTTGCTCCGCGGCACGTCGAGTCCCACGACGACGATGACTCCCTCAAGCTCCACAATGGGGTCAGCACCGACACCCGTGAAATAACGGTGGTAGCCAGTCCGCTGCGGCCGGTGACGCCGCTGACGGGGCGGAAGCCCGCAGGGCTGGACGAACTTCTGGGTGGCGGCGGCACCCCGCAACCACACGCGGAAGACCAGTCCGCCGGCGCACCCTCTGCCCGGGACCTCCATCAGGACGTGGCGTCGCAGGAGGAACAGGTAGATGCGGAAGCGCGCAAGGACGTTGATGCACCTGCCGAACGGCAGCCGTCCCGCCCCAAGCGTTCCAGCATCCCGAGCTGGGACGAGATCGTCTTCGGGGCCCGCGGCGACTAGCTCCAGGAGCTGGTGGACACGCCGGTTGGTAGGAACCTTGCCAGGCTGTTTCCTGGCCGGTCGAATCGCTTAGCTCTGCCGAAGGGCCCCTGCGCCGGGCCAGAGGCAGGCATCAATGTCGAACGGCAGTGTCTGGTCCGCCCCGGCCATCACATTGGCGCCATGGGCCGTTACACGCCGCATGTAGTGGCGACGGCACAAAGTCTCGTACCCCACCACCTGTGCGGGCAGCGTCTCCATCGGTAGTGCCTCCTGGACGTGCACCGTCTCCGTATGCGCAGCGTCGCCACTGTTTTGCGGCGCGACGTCGCCCACCATCACCTGGTCACCCTCCACCACCATAATGCCGTCCACGGTGCGGGCGTTTTGCGTTGCACGGCGGCCGCACCAGCACAAAGCTTCAACCTGGAGTACCTGGACTTTGTCGGCCAGTTCAATGAGCCGCTGAGAGCCTGGGAACAAGCGGGTGCGGAAGTCTGAAGTGATGCCGAAAGCGAAGACATCCACGTCCATCTCATCTACAACCCTTGCCAGTTGCTCCACTTGGAGCGGCGAGTAGAACTGGGCCTCGTCACAGATGAGGTAGTCCACGCGGAGCCCGGTGGTTCGCCGGGCTACCACTTCGTCCCAGAAGTCGGTGCCGTCCACAACTTCCACGGCATCGGTTTGAAGGCCAAGCCTGCTGGAGATTGTTGAATCACCGGCGCGGTCGTTACAGCTGAACCGCACGCCTCCGCGTCCCCGCGCCCGGTGGTTGTGGTCCATTTGGAGGGCAAGCGTGGACTTGCCGCAGTCCATGGTGCCCGAGAAGAAGACCAGCTCAGCCACGTTTGCCCTTTCTACCTGCAGCTGTGAAGCACAGCAACGGTACTTCGCGTTCGGCTTTGGTCAGGGATCCGTGTTGCCCCACCACTTCCATCGAGGACGGGCGTGCCCTTCGCGTGTCGTAAAGGGCCAGGGTGTCCCGCGCCGCGATCATGACGTCGCCAATCCGGGGAGCGACCTCGGGCCGTACCGGGCCGAACAACCCTGCGTTAACGGCCTGCTCCCGTGTAAAGGCCCAGATCCTTTCACCAAAGCGCGAACGCCAGGCCGCGATCAGGGATTCCCGATGGGCCGGGGTGGTGTCCGGTTCAAGGTAGAGATGCACCATGCGGGGTTCCCCGGCAGTATGGCGGACTCCGGCCACCAGGGCGTCGTCAGCGGAGTAGTCGATCCTCTGGGATTCAGGGACGTCCAGCATGCCGTGGTCACCGGTTACCAGGATGGTGGTGCCGGCTGGCAGGGTGGCTGAGAGCCTCTTGACGGTGGAGTCGAGTTCTTCGAGTTGGTGCTCCCAGCGGTCCGACTGGCAGCCGTAGCGGTGACCTGCTTTGTCCAGCTCGTTGGCGTAGAAGTACATCAGGGAACGGCCACCGCCGGACATTGCCTCGGCGGCCGCGGCGGTCCGGGCATGGAGCGTGGTGCCACCAACAAAGCGGCTGCCGCGGAGTGCTGCCTGGGTCATCGGGGAATTTCCGAACTGCGGCAGGCTGACGGTTACGACGTCCAGTTCTCCGGCCAGCCGTTCGAAGACCGTCGTGTGAGGCTGCCACTGTGCAGGATCCACGTTGGCATCCCAATTACCCAAGAGGTTGACTACTTTGTCCTGGGCGGGATCGAGGACGTCGTACCCCACCATGCCGTGCTGCCCTGCCGGTAAGCCGGTGCCGAGGCTCGCCAAGGACGCCGCCGTAGTGCTGGGGAAGGCGGCGTCGATCCACGTGGGGATGTTGCCTTGTCCCGCAGCCATAACCGTGCGAAGGAAAGGCGTGTGTGAGGACTTCTGCTTCAAGAGGTTGCGGCCGAGGCCATCGGCAAGGACCACGCAAACACGCTGCGCTGATGGCAGCTGTAAGTGGTTGGTAAATCCGGACACGCCCAGGGATGCGGCAGAGCTGGTGAGGACTTCTGCAATGGATTTGCTGCCGAAAAGCGGGGGCGATGGGAGGTCAACGGCCGGAGCGCCGATCATGGAGGTATTTACCGGGTTCTGTGCGGTTTCCTTCAACGCTGGTGTCCGCGGCTGAGGCGGTTGCTGAAGACGCCCGAGCGCGGCCTTGGTGCCGGGATGCCGGCATGTTGGGCCGGTGACGGGTTGCCCGTATTGACCGCACGCAGTGCACGGGCAAAGATCTTGGCGTCCTGAACTGCCTGGAGCCCGTCTGCCTCTGCGCTGATCCGCAGGACGATGTCTTCCTGGGCGATGGTTCCGCTGTAACCGTGATCGGCTTCGCACTGGGGATCCCCGCAACTTGCCGGCCCCATGTCCAGGCGTTGGCCGCCCGACCAGGCAATGGACAACGTCATTTCACGGACGGGATCAGAGGGCTTGTAGTCCTGGGGTTGGGCATACATGTAGCTGAGGACCACTGAGCGGATCTGTGCCACCGGCACCGACTCCGTGGAAACCTGGGCAACGATCTGCTCTCCGGCTTCATCCAGTTGTTGGTCATCCACGTGGGTAATCACCAGCATGTCTTCGGTGAGAACGAGCACAGTGATGTGCCTACGGACCTCGGCCCGATCAAAATGGGTCTCCAGGTGGACCAAGTGGGAGAGGCACTCCCGGCCGTCCAGGGCGTCATCAACGACGTCGGCCACCAACCGCGGGTAGAAAGCTGCCTGCTGCAGCGCCTGGTCCAGGCTCTGTCCCTGCGAGCTGTGATGGTGGGCGGTGTGGGGCCCGGCATTGGACGGGCGGGATTGAGGCGTCGGAGACTGGGTGCTCATTCCCCCATTTTCACAGATCGCTTGGTGAGTACCTAACTGTGCGGCGCGCTCCTGTGGCTAACTCCGCATCGCGCGGCGGGCACTGTCAGTGCGCTGCGCTGCGTTGCCGATCCACACATCCGCCCCCAGGATGGTGGCCCCGGTGGGACCCGCCAGGACGGGGTTGAACTCCACCAGAGCGATCCCGGGGTGGTCGTCCTTGAGCTTGGCAAGCCGGGCCGCGATGTCCTCCAGTGCTGCCACATCTACGGCAGGAAGTCCTTGGTACCCAAAGAGCTTCCTGGACGCCCGGGGTGAACGGATGACGTCATGGAGGTCGGCAGCGGCCAGCGGCGGCACCCGATGCGCCCAGTCATCGAGCAGGTTGACGGCATCGCCGGCCAGCCCAAAGGACAATACCGGCCCCAGGAGGGGGTCTTCCATGGCTCGGAAGGTGCAGGCCTGCCCAACCGGCGCCATTGCCTGGACTTCGAGCGACGGCGATCCGTAAGGCTCCAAGGCGCGGCGCATTTGGGCGACGTTCTGCCGCAGGGATTCGGCGTCCTGAATATCCAGTCGCACACCGCCCAGATCCAGTCGGTGCCTCAGCGCCGGGTCGGTGGTTTTGAGGACCACCGGCCAGCCCACAGTTTCCGCGGCCTGCACGGCCTCATCAGCGGTTCCAAATCCGAGCGTCGGCACCACATGGATTCCGTAGCCTGACAGCAGCGCCGCGGCAGCACCGGCGTCGAGCTTCCTGATCTTCTCGCCGGTAACACCGGCCAACATCGAGGTCAGCATGTCCTTGGTGCCGTCGACGTCGCAGTCCTCGGGCTCCACAAAGAGCCCTTGGTCCCGGTCGCGCCACTGCGCGTACCGCACGATCGCCCCAAGGGCGGCCACGGCGGCACCGGCATTGGAGTAGCACGGCAGCACGGGGGTACCTGCAGCGCCCACCATGCCCTCAACCTGCACGGAGGGATCCAGAATCCCGGTGAACGCCGCAACGACGGGTTTGCCGGCCTCGGCAGCACACTCGGCAAAAACGCCGGCGAGCGACTCCACGGTCAGCCCGCGCGCCGGGAGAAGTGCGGCCACCACAGCATGCACGGACTCGTCCGCGAGGCTTTCCTTGAGGCTGGCCCTCAATGCCGGAAGTGCCACAGACATTCCGGCATCGAGGTCGATGTCCGTCACCTGCTTGATCACCTCCAGCCCGTACGGCACGGCGGTATCGGCAACCACTTTGGCCAGCGCCACGGAATTGGAGTAGACGGCTACACCCGGTCCCTTGGGCAGCGCCTGCGAGGACGCTATTTGGGCGATATCCATGAGTTGTTCGATCGTCTCAACACGGATCACGCCAGCCTGGCGCATCATCGCGTCCACTGCCGCTGCCGGCGCCTGGGTGGTGCGGACCTCGTGCCCGGGAGGCAGGCTCAGGCCCGTGACGTCGGACTTGGCGACGATCACGGGTTTACTGCGCGACAACCTTCGGGCCAGTCGGGAGAACTTGCGGGGATTGCCGATGGACTCAAGATAGAGGCCAACGGCGGAAGTATCGGCGTCGTCTTCCCAATACTGCATGGCATCGTTGCCGGATACATCCGCGCGGTTTCCAGCCGACATGAACGAGGACAATCCGAGCCGGCGGCGGCTGGCAGCCGCGTAAACCGCCACACCCACGGCAGCGGACTGGCTGAACAAGCCCAGGCTGCCCCTGGGCGGCATGGTGGGGGCCATGGAAGCGTTCAGGGACACCGCCGGGTGCGTATTGAGGATGCCGAGGGACTCGGGCCCAATGACGCGCATCCCGTTTGCCCTGGCCCGCCGTACCAACTCATGTTGACGCGCGAGTCCCCGCTCGCCGTCGTCGGCAAATCCGGCCGTGGCCACCACGATCCCCTTGACGCCGGCGGCGGCGCAGTCGTCCACCACCTTGGGTACTTCTTCATAGGGAACAGCGATGATGGCCAGCTGCACCGGCCCCGGGATCTCGGACAACTTTCCGAAGGAGACCATTCCGGCGAGTTCGAACGCTTCCGGGTTGACGGCGTAGACCGGCCCCTTGAAGCCGCCTTCAATGATGTGTTCCAGAAGTTGGTAGCCCACGGTCCCCCACTTGCGGCTGGCACCGATGACGGCCACCGACGACGGCGACAAGAGGTCGCGCACGCTGCGCGCCTCCGCGCGGTGTTCGCGTGACTCCATGACGGCCCGCGATTTCTCAGTGGGATCGATATTGAATTCAACACTCACCACGCCGTCGTCGAATTGGCGTTTGACGTCATAGCCGGCGTCGGCGAAGACCATCAGCATCTTCCGGTTGTCCGGCAGGACTTCCGCCGTGAAGCGGCGAATGCCGTTTTCCCGGGCAGCAACGGCCAGGTGTTCCAGGAGGATGGACCCGATCCCGCGCCCTTGATGGGCGTCGGAAATGTTGAAGGCCACCTCGGCCTCTGTTGGATCGTCAAGACGGTCGTAGCGGCCGATCCCCATGATTTCGCCGCCGATGGTAATGACGAACGCGACGCGGTTGATGTGGTCCACTTCCGTGAAACGCCGGACTTCCTTACCGGAGAGCTTGGGTTTGAATGAGAAAAACCGCATATAGATGGATGCCTGCGACTGGCCGGCATGGAACGCCTGCAAAGCGTCCGCATCTTCAGGTCGTATTGGGCGAAGGTGGGCTGTCCCGCCGTCGCGCAGCACGACATCAGCTTCCCAATATTCCGGATAAATGCCGACGCCGGGCTGATCCACCATAGGCTTAGCCTAGCTAAAACATCCGCAGTACAACTTTCGAGGATTTACCGACCCCATGGCCCGCAGCCAAAAATCAGCACGCACAGCCGAACCTCTCGGCGATTTCACCGAGAATATCGTGGACATCGACGTCACGTCAGAGATGGAAGGCTCCTTCCTGGAGTACGCCTACTCGGTGATTTATTCGCGTGCTCTCCCGGACGCCCGCGACGGACTGAAGCCTGTTCAACGGCGCATCCTGTACATGATGTCCGACATGGGCCTCCGCCCGGATCGCGGACACGTCAAGAGCGCGCGCGTGGTGGGCGAGGTCATGGGCAAGCTCCACCCGCACGGCGACACCGCGATCTATGACGCCATGGTGCGCATGGCGCAGGATTTTTCCCTCCGCCTTCCGCTGATTGATGGCCACGGCAACTTCGGATCGCTCGACGACGGACCGGCAGCACCGCGGTACACAGAGGCACGGTTGGCGGCAGCCGCCCTGACCATGACAGACCACTTGGACGAAGACGTAGTGGACTTCGTCCCCAACTACGACAACCAGCTGACGCAACCCGATGTCCTCCCTGCCGCTTTCCCCAACCTGCTGGTTAACGGCACCACTGGCATCGCAGTGGGCATGGCGACGAACATGCCTCCACACAACCTCGTTGAGGTAATTGCCGCTGCGCGTCACCTGATCGCCAGCCCCGACGCCACGTTGGATGACATTATGAGGTTCATCCCGGGCCCCGACCTTCCCACCGGTGGCCGGATCGTGGGCTTGGATGGAATTCGCGACGCCTACGCCACAGGTCGCGGATCCTTCAAGACCCGCGCCAAGGTGGAAGTGGAGCAGCTTTCGGCCCGACGCACCGGGCTGGTAGTGACCGAACTGCCCTACATGGTGGGTCCGGAGAAGGTGATCGAGAAGATCAAGGACGCCGTCAACGCCAAGAAGCTCACGGGCATCAGCGATGTGGTTGACCTCACGGACCGTAATCATGGCCTTCGCCTGGTCATCGAACTGAAGAACGGCTTCAATCCCAACGCCGTGCTGCAGCAGCTGTACCGCTACTCGCCCATGGAAGATTCCTTCGGCATCAACAATGTCACCCTGGTGGACGGCCAGCCGCAGACGCTGGGCCTGCTGCAGTTGCTGCAGGTGTACGTCGAACACCGCCTCAATGTGGTGCGCCGCCGTACCTCCTTCCGCCTTGGCAAGAAGAAGGATCGTCTCCACCTGGTGGAGGGCTTGCTGATCGCAATCGTGGACATCGACGAAGTCATCCAGATCATTCGTTCCTCCGACGAAGCCTCAGCAGCGCGGGAACGCCTCATGTCCATCTACGACCTCACCGAGATCCAGGCCAATTACATCCTGGAACTGCGCCTGCGGCAGTTGACCAAATACTCACGTCTTGAACTGGAGAAGGAGCAGGACGAACTCCGCCGCGAGATCGAGGCACTGGAAGCCATCCTTGCCTCTGATGCGTTGCTCCGCGATCTCGTCTCCGGCGAGTTGGCCGTGATAGCGGACAAGTACGGCACTCCCCGGCGCACTGTGCTCCTGGAGTCGGAAGCAGTCTCACCCACCGTTGCCGCAGCATTGGCAGCATCAGCACCCGGCCCCAAGGGCAAAGCCGCAGCCCTGCCCCTGGAAATCCCCGACGACCCCTGCTGGGCCTTACTCAGTGCCTCGGGCCAAATCGCCAGGACTTCCAACCAGGAACCGCTGGCCGAAGCGGGCCCCCGGACCAAGCATGATGTATTCCGCTCGGTGGTGAAGACCACCGCGCGGGGCGAAATCGGTGCGGTCACGTCCCAGGGACGCATGCTGCGGCTCCAAGTGATGGACATGCCCGTGTTGCCACCGATGTCAGGCCTGCCCAACCTGGCCGGTGGCGTACCGGCCAAGGACTTCATCACGTTGCTTAAGGGCGAAACCCTGGTGGCGTTCGTGCCTCTGGACGCCGTCCTGGCCATTGGCACGGTTCAGGGCGTCGTGAAGCGTGTTCAGCCGGATTATCCCCTGAACCGTGAAGACTGGGAGATCATCGCCCTGAAGGACAAAGACTCGGTCCTGGCGGTGGAACCGGCGCAGGAAGAGAACGTCGATCTGGTGTTCGTGACACGGCAGGGACAGTTGCTTCGATTCAGTGCATCGAACGTTCGCCCGCAGGGACGCACAGCCGGTGGCATGGCCGGCATCAAGCTGGCTGCCGGCGACGAAGTGATCCACTTCGGTACCGTTCGCGCGGACGATCCTGCCGCCGTCGTGGTGACTATTGCCGGAACCACCGGCGCCCTTCCCGGCACGGCCCCCGGAACCGCAAAGGTAACCGCTTTTGAGGAGTATCCCGCGAAAGGCCGGGCCACCGGCGGCGTCCGGGTCCACCGCTTCCTCAAGGGCGAAGACACCCTGCTTCTGGCCTGGGCCGGGCACGGTCCGGCCAAGGCTTCATCCGCCGCAGGCGTGGCCCGGGCACTCCCCCACGAGCATGGTCGCAGGGATGGATCCGGCGTCCCGCTGTCCCAGCCCGTGGAAGCAATCGGCCCGAGCATGGCATGGGCTGACGCAGCAGAATAACCGGAGGGACTCTCCGCCGGGCGCAACAAAACTGCCAGGCGCAACAAATCTGCCAGGCACATCAAAGGCCGGGGGTCATCAAACCCCCGGCCTTTGCGATGCCGTGGCGTTAGGGCCACCGCGTGGGCTAGCCGCTTTGGTTAAGGCTCAGTATGTTTCCCTCGCTGTCCAGGAACCAGGCCGCGGCGCTACCGTCGGGCATGGTGGCCACTCCGTCCTCGGTCTTTAAACCGGGGAAGTCGTAGTCCTCAAACACAACTCCCTTGCCCCGGAGCTCCTGCACGGCGGCTTTTAGGTCACTGACCATCCAGCCGATCTGGGTGTTCTTGGCAGTCCCTGCATTCGGTGTCTGATAGATGAAGAATCCCGTTCCGTCGCCGCATTTGTACTGAAGGTTGTCCTCATCATCCGGATTTTCGGGTTCCAGACCGAGTTTTTCGCTGTAATACGCGCGTGCCCGGGCTATGTCGTGTGCCGGTAGGACGGCACCAACCTGCTGATCCTTGAGCATTGCTTTCTCTTTCCGGCTCTCCCCCCGGAACGAACTTTACTCCCGGGAGAGTCCATCCGTAATCCAAAAATGACACCAACTTTCCCGGCCTGTTCGAAGGTGTTTGCCGGGCGGCTTAGACTAGCCGCATGCCGATCATCCCTGATGAAAAAGACTGGACCTGGGTGCTCTCTGAGCCCTGCCCCGAGTGCGGCTTCGACCCCGTAACGGTGACTCCTTCCACGGTGCCCGGCATCGTCCTGAACATGCTCCCGCGGTGGCGGGCCGTGCTGCGCAGGGAGGACGTGGCCACCCGCCCCAATGACCACACCTGGTCCAACCTTGAGTACGCATGCCACGTCCGCGACGTCTTCAGCCTGTTCGACCAGCGCCTGAACCTCATGCTCACAGGGGATGACGCCCGGTTCGCCAACTGGGACCAGGACCAGGCCGCGATAGATGGCGAGTACGGCTCGGCGGACCCACGGACGGTGGCCGATCAACTCGAAGCCGAGGGGAAGGAGATTGCGGAATCCTTCGCCAGAGTCACCGAGGATGACTGGCAGCGGACCGGAACGCGCAGCAATGGATCCTCATTTACCGTGCTGACGTTCTCCCAGTATTTCCTCCACGATGTTGTTCACCATCTTCATGATGTGGACGGCTAGGAAGCTAGAGCATTTTCTCCCACGTCATGCTGCGGTTCACGGGCGTGTAGCCCATGCCCAGGTAGAGTTCCAGCGCCCCGGTGGGATTGGCTGAGTCCACGTCCAGTGATGCCACCTCCATTCCGGCTGAGGCGTAGCGCTGCATGGCATCGGCGAGCAGTGCTTGGGCTATGCCCCGGCCCCGGTAGGCACGCCGCACGCCAAGGAGCTCGGTGTAGCCTTCCTTGAAGCCGCGCTCCGCAGCAGAGTCGGGATCGAAGCTGGTGAGCTGATAGCCGGCCACCTCGCCGGTGGACGAATCAATGACCACTGCACTGAGATCGGGCCGGGCAGTGGGTTCCTCGATGGTGAAGCGCCACGATTCTTCGTCCCGTGGCTCGCTCCCCCAATGGTCCCTGAACGCGTCGTTGTGGGCCTGGCGTACGGGTTCAAAAAGCGAAGGCTCCAGCGTCCTAAGCTCAAGCCCTGCTCTCAGGGCGGCCCGGGGCAGCTCGTCCGAAAGAGGCCGGTGCATTTCGTTGAACCAGCGCACAGCACCGTAGCCATGGCCCATCAGAAGCTTCGCCTGGTGCTCGTGCTGTTCCTCGGTCTGGATCCGGAGGCGGGGCGGCGCACTGGTGTGACCGGCCGCCTCATCGGCGTGAAACCTGTTGCGCACTTGTCCTTCCTGCCACATCAGGATTGCGGAGCCGATCCCCCGTTGCTGCCATTCCGGGTCAACGCACGCCATGCCGGTGGCTTTGTCCCCGTCCGGGTTCTTGGCGATGCGTCCATAGGCACGGGCTACTCCGCCTGCGTCCAGGCCCAGGAGCGTGCTTGTCTCAGCCGGGTTCTTGGAGGACTCCATGACGTGGAGCAGGTCGCCACGCTTTTCGTACCAAACGGGATGTTCGACGGCGGCCGTACGGGCGATCAGGCCCGCCCAGTTATCGAGGTCCTCCATAGTGGCTGGCCGCCAGCTCAGACCGGTGGCAACGGCATCAGGCAGGGCTTGGCTTGAGGATTCAAACGGCATGCCAACAGGCTACTGAGGAGTAGGCCTTCCCACCAGTTCCGCCGCGCCCTGCGCCGTGAGTCCGTCACGTTGCTCCGCGGAAACCTGACCCCCAGGCAATTCCAGCCGCGAGTCTGAGGGATCAATGTCCTCCGGATTGTGGGTAACCAGCACAACGGTGACGTCCTTGAGTCCGTTGCGCAGGATGGCCATCATTTCCCGCGCCGAGCCCGCATCCAAATGCGCAGTCGGTTCGTCAAGCAGCAGCACGGAGGCTCCGGTCAGGAGTGTCCTGGCCATGGCCAGGCGCTGGCGTTCACCGCCGCTGAGGAAAGAGCCGCCTGGTCCGATCCGGGCGTCGAGTCCGTCCGGCAACGCTTCAACCACGGAATCAAGCCCGACGTCGGCCAGTGCCTTGTGCATTTCGGCCTCGCTGGGCTTTGCGGCAGCTGGCCGGCTCAGGAGGAGGTTGCCTCGGATTGTGGAGTCGAACAGGTGTGCTTCCTGGGGGCACCATGCCGCCGTGCCGGAAAGCTTCACAGTGCCTTCCGCCAGGGGTAGGAATCCCAGTAGCACCGAAAGCAGGGTGGACTTACCGGCCCCGGAGGGGCCGGTCACGGCAAGCCAACGGCCGGGTTCTGCCTCAGCGTTGACGCCGGCGAACACTTTCGGGCCACCTGGCCACGCCGCCGAGGCGCCCTTCAGCTCCAGTCCAGCCTTATCCGGACGATCAGGCAGTTGCCGCGTGCCGCCGTCGTGTTCTTTCGCAAGGTTCGCTTCTGCAGGGTCGGTGGTGCCAGGGGTATCCAAAGCACCGGATGATGCCACCCGGTCCAGGACGGCCGCGAGCGCCGGGGCTTGGCGCACAGCTGAGACGATTCCACCGAAGGGTTCCACCAGGGCCAGTTGCATCAGGACAATGACGGCCGCGAGTTCGGGAGCAATAGTGCCATTGAGCACGGCGGGTGCGCTCAGGGCTCCGGCCCAGAGGGCGGCCAGAGAGCACGCAAGGACGATCACGGCCTGCCCGAGTCCTTCGGCCCACGCAGAGCGCTGGGCAGAGAGGGTGGCGCTGCGGTCCTTGGCACGCAGTGCTTCAAGGACCGGCTCCCCCACCCCGTTGGCGTTGAGTTCGGCACGGGCGTCAAGGGCGGCAGCCACTCCCCGCAGCACCACTGACCGCAGCTTTTGTTCGGCACTGGCGGCGTTCCTGTCAGCCAGGACGGCCAGGATCGGCGCTGCGAGCAGGCCTGCCACGGCGGCCACAACAATCGCCGGCAATGCATCGGGTAAAACGATGGAAGTGGCGAGGATGGCCGCAGCTCCGACTCCGACGGCGGTCACGGGCGGTAGGACAACCCGGGGAAGAAGGTCCCGGAGGGTATCTACGTCGTCCACGATTGAGCCCAACACGTTGCCGCCTTGGAGGAGGCGCCGGAGGGAAAGGGCCCTGCGGCTTAACGATGCCCAGAGTGCGCCGCGGAGGCGGGTCATGGCGGCGAAGACTGCATCATGGGTCAAAAGCCGCTCGCAGTAGCGCAGAACGGCCCTTCCGATGCCGAAGAACCTCACTCCGACGATCGCGCCGAGCAGGTAGAGAATGGGCGGCTGCTCGCTGGCCCGGATGATGAGCCATCCGGACAGGCCGGACAACGCGACTGCGAAGAGGGCGGCCAGGACGGCCACCGCGCCGGCGGCGGCGAACTTCCAGCGCACGGGTTTCAGGGCCCGGAGAAGAGCCCCCAGGCTGCTGGTGGAGGGAGGTGTTGGGAGGTCTTGGTGTTGGGCGGCGCCCTTAGGGGGGACCACAACTGCCCCTGCGCTTGCAGCATCTCCGCTCGGACTGATCGTTCCGGGAACTGAGGACGCTGAGTGTTGGTTCTGATGCCGGCTTCCTACCGGTACCACGTGGTCGGCGAGCGCCCGGGTGGCGGCGTCGTGGGCCACCAGGATCACGGTCACGTTGCCGCGGACCGCCTCTATGGCGCGGCGGACCACGCTTGCCGAGTATTGGTCCAGATGGGCGGTTGGTTCGTCGAGCAGCAGGGTGGTAGCCCCGGCTTCCACCCGTGCCAATCCACGGGCAAGTGCTATTCGGCGCAGTTCGCCTGGGCTCAGTTCCGCGGGATGCTTGGCCGCCAGGTGGCCGGCTGAGGCTTGCCGGAGAACACGGGTGGCTGCCTCGGCTGTGTTCCCCGCATATCCGTGCAGATAGAGCTCAATTTCCTGCTGCACCGTTTTGTTGGTCATGACCGGGTGTTGCGGAACCCACGCGATTGTCCCTGGCGACGCACCGTTAACCGTCCCGGTAACCTCCGCGCCTGGCCCTGGACCGATAAGCCCGGCAAGGACGCCCAGGACCGTGCTCTTCCCGGAGCCGCTGACGCCGTCGAGGGCTGTGACACGTCCCGGCTCAGCTGTGAAGCTGAGGGGCCCGACGGCGGCGGCGGACCGTCCGTTGTAGGTCACCGACAAGTCGGTCACCACCACGCCCGCCGGGGCTGCGTCGGACGTCCTCCCATGCTGGAGGTGCTCATGCGAGGGAGCGTCCAGCACGGCATTGGTGGTCTCAAGGGCCGCCCTGCCGTCATCGCTGGCGTGGTGGGCGGTGCCAAGCTCCCGGAGGGGAAGGTAGCAGTCCGGCGCCAGGATCAAGGCCAGGAGTCCGGCTTCGAGGGGCATGTCGCCATGCACCAGCCGGACACCAATGAAGACCGCCACCACGGCCACTGAGATGGTTGCGATGAGTTCCAATGCCAGGGCGGAGAGGAACGCCGTGCGGAGGGTGCCCATGGTCCGGGTGCGGTATTGCTCGGAGATATCTTCCAGTGCTGCGCGCTGTTCGGTGGCGCGTCCCAGACCCACCAGGACGGGAAGACCTTTAGCGAGCTCGAGGATGTGGCCGGACAGTTTCCGGAGCGTGCTTTGCGCCTCCCTGACAGTGTCTTCGGTGTGCCGTCCTATCAGCACCATGAACAGTGGCACCAAAGGGACCGTCAGGACGATCACCACGGCACTTACCCAGTCGGCGAAGAGTATCCGGGCTCCGATCAGCAGCGGGACCGTTGCGCAGTTCACTATTGCCGGCAGGTACTGGGTGTAGTAGTCGTCCAGCGCGTCCAGTCCGCGCGTCGCGAGGATCGCCAGCCCGCCGTCGTTCATTCCCGCCACGGGCGATGAACCGGCGTCGGACAGTGAGCGCCTCAGCAGCCGCGCCCGCAGTTCCTCCTTGACGCCCAGGGCCGCCCGCCTGGAGGCGATGCCTTGGCCCCACACTGTCAGCGATCGCAGAACGGCGCCGGCCGCACCCCAGACAAGTCCGTTGTGCCACTCTCCTGATCCGGAGGCGAGCCCTGCCAGCATTCCCGCTACGGCTTGCCCCATGAGCACCAGGAACAGTGCCTTGAGGGCGGACATGAGGCCGATTGCGTACAGCGCCGATCGCGTGGCCGGGCCGGAGGGGAACACGGGTTTCATGGAGCGACTAATCTCCCGTTTGGTTTCGCGTGGCGGAGGGGCTGTCCTTGGATACCATCACTTTCGCAGCAATGGCGGGCAGGAACCCGTGGGCTTCCGGGATGTGGGCTGCGCTGACGCGCCGGCGGAACACCCAGTAAGTCCATGACTGGTAAGCAATCACAAGTGGCAGTCCAACGGCTGCGACGATGCTCATGAGGCCCAGTGTGTAGTCCGAGGACGAGGCGTTGGAGATGGTCAGATTGAAGGCAGGATCGATCGTGGAGGGGATGACTACCGGGAAGGCCGCTCCAAAGATGGCCGCTGTGGCGCAGACAATGAAGGCACCCAAGGCACTGAAGGCCCGCCCTTCGGACCCCGTACGGGCCAGTCGCCACGCCAGGACGACGGCGACTACCGCCGCTGCCACCAATGCCCAGGTCCAGGGCTTGCCGCTTAGGAACTGGACGGCCACCATCCAGCCGAACATCGGAAGTACCGCGAACGGCACCCATCGCACGAACCAGCGGCGGGCGCGGTGCCGCACGTCGCCGTCGGTCTTCAGGGCCAGGAACGCCAGGGCGTGAACCAGCGCGAACGCCACCACGCCGAAACCACCCAGGAGTGCATAGCCGCTGAACCAGGACATGGGGCCACCGACGCGATCCCCGTTCTCATTCAGGGGCAGTCCCGTGGTGGTGAGGGCCAGCGCTGCGCCGATGCCGAAAGCAGCCACGAAGGATCCGACGGCGATCGCCCAGTCCCAGCGGTTACGCCAGCTCTCGGAGTCCACCTTGCCGCGGTATTCGAAGGCGACAGCCCGGAAGATCAGCGCAGCCAGGACCGCCAGGAGCGGGAGGTAGAGGCTGGAGAACAGCGAGGCGTACCAGAGGGGGAAGGCAGCGAAGGTGGCACCGGCGGCGGTGAGCAGCCACACCTCATTGCCGTCCCATACCGGGCCGATGGTGTTCAGCAGGACGCGGCGGTCGGTGTTGTTGCGCGCGAACAGCTTCATGAGCATTCCCACCCCGAGGTCAAAGCCTTCCAGGAAGAGATAACCGGTCCACAACACCGCGATGGCCACGAACCAGATGGTTGGCAACAGTTCCATTGTCAGTACCCCTTGGCTTTAGTAGGCGAATGCCAGGACGTCGTCGCCGGACTTGTCCGGGCCGGCGCCGTCGTCGTTCTTGTCGTGTTGGTTATCTGTGTCTTTGGCGTGGGCCAGTTCAGGCATCGCCGAGGCCACGCCCCCGCGGATGTACTTGACCAGGAGCTTCACTTCCACCACCAACAGCACGGCATAGATGGCGGTGAGGACCACCAGGGAGGTCATGAGTTCTCCGGCGCTGACGCCCGGGGATACCGCGGCAGCTGTGAACATAAAGACCTGGTCAATACCGTTCATGTCCGGGTTGGGCGCCACCACGAATGGCTGCCGGCCCATTTCGGTGAAGATCCAGCCTGCGGCGTTGGCGCCGAAGGGAGCGAGAATCCCAAAGACAGCAAGGCGCATCAGCCACTTGGATTCGGGAACTACGCCCTTGCGGGTCACCCAAAGCGCGAGCAGGGCGGCGAAGGCTGCGATGCCACCGAAGCCGATCATCATGCGGAAGCCCCAGTAGGTGACTTCCATGACGGGCACGTATTGGATTTCCTGTCCGGCGCGCTCACCGTAGAGCGGGTTGTCCGGCAGGTGGGTGCCGTACTTTTCCTTGTACTCGCCCAGCAGGCTGTTCACGCCCTTCACTTCAGTGGTGAAGTCGCCCTTGGCCAGGAAGGAGAGGATGCCGGGGACTTCGATAACTGCGACGATGTCCTCGCAGTTGGTCGCTCCCAGGTTGCCAACGCTCAGCACCGAGAAGCCCGTGCCGTCGTGGCAGGCAGCTTCAGCGGCGGCCATCTTCATGGGCTGCTGTTCGAACATGAGCTTGCCTTGGAGATCACCGGTGATGGCGGTTCCGGCAAAGGAGATCATGGCCACCACAGCGCCGATCCGCAGGGATTTCATCCAGACCGTGTAGTCAGCCTTGTCACGGCCCGGGATGGCTGCTTCGCCGGGAATCAGCTTTCCGTCTTTGCCAACGACGTCAATGCCGTCGTGGCGCCGACGCCACAGGTGGTACCAGGCGATCCCCAGCAGGAAGGCACCGGCAACAGCCAGTGCGCCAAAGAGGGTATGGGGCACGGCAACCAGCGCCGTGTTGTTGGTAAACACTGCCCAAGCGTCCGTCATCACGGGCCGGCCATCCACCATCTCAACGCCTACGGGGTGCTGCATCCAAGAGTTGGCCACAATGATGAAGTACGCGGAGAAGACGGACCCGATGACGGCGATCCACAAGCAGGCCAGGTGCACGCCGCGTTTGAGCTGCTTCCAGCCAAAGATCCACAATCCCAGGAAGGTTGATTCGACGAAAAAGGCCAGCAGGGCTTCGAGGGCCAGTGGTGCGCCGAAGACGTCTCCAACGAACCGGCTGTACTCACTCCATGCCATGCCGAACTGGAATTCCTGCACGATGCCGGTGGCTACACCCATGATGAAGTTGATGAGGAAGAGTTTTCCCCAGAACTTGGTCATGCGAAGGTACTCCGGCTTGCCGGTGCGGTACCAGATGGTCTGGATGATGGCCACCACCAGGCCGAGGCCGATAGTGAGCGGCACCATCATGAAGTGGTAGACGGTAGTGATACCGAATTGCCAGCGTGCGATTTCCAAGGCGTCCATGGCTGTCCTTTGTGCGGTGGACCGAAGTACGATGACCTTACTTCTACGTCACGTAGAAAACTTCTCTTCTACACAGTGTAGAACAAATGGAGATCGCCAAAACCCATTCTTCAAGTGGCGTAACCCACGCGCAAGGGTCCGCTCGGCAGCGCGGCGCGCCGATAGTTCTACCTCACGTAGAATGAAGGCCTGAAAAGCGGTAGATTTATTGTGGAATGTTGAATCATCGCTCCCCGGCAGCAGCCACCCTGCACCGGGAAGCGGAAGGTAGGGACGTATAGATGGCAAGTCTTGGGGAACTGGAACGGGCAGTGATGGATCTGCTCTGGGCAGGCCAGGAGGCTGCAACCGCCAATACACTGCGTGATCTTTTGGCGCAGGATTCCGCGGCCGGCGACGGCACCGCCGGTCATCAGGGCAAGGACCTGGCAGTCACTACGGTCCTCACTGTGCTCTCACGCTTGGAGAAGAAGGGTCTGGTTGAACGCGAACGCGGAACCCGGCCGCACCGCTACCAGGCAGTCTCGAGCCGCGCTGACCACACCGCCGAACTCATGCACGAGGTCCTTGGCTCCGCACCGGACCGCGAGGCCGTACTTGCCCGCTTCATTGGTTCCGTCACCGAAAGTGAAGCCGCTACCCTGCGCAAACTGCTCGGCTACAATTAGCCACTATGTTCTGGACCTCATACCTGCTTGCGGTCCTGGCATTGATTCTGGCGTGGCCGGTACCCGTGTTGCTGTCCCGTGCACAGTGGCCGGCACGATCCCCTTTCACCGCCATGGTGCTGTGGCAGGCGATCGCTCTTGCCGGTGGCTTGTCCATGATCGGGGCCATGCTCGTCTACGGACTGGAACCAATCGGGGACAATCTCATAGCAGGGCTCAAGAGCCTTGCCGGGATGGTCTTCAACAACGAACCCACCACCGCCCTGGGCTTTTGGCACCTCTTTGCGCTCTCGGCGGCAGCACTGCTGACCGCGCACCTGGTCTTCACCCTGCTGCTGACCTACTACAAGATTGAACGCCAACGGAGACGCCACCGCGAGCTACTCGCCCTGCTGGCATCACCGTCCGACGACGGCCCGGGCACCGTGGTGATCAACCACGACTCTCCTGTGGCCTACTGCCTGCCCGGCGGCGCCCGATCCGTAACGGTGCTATCCGACGGCCTCATGGCAGCACTGGAACCGGCAGAGCTCAGGGCTGTCCTCATTCACGAAAATGCCCACCTGTCCCAGCGCCACGATCTCCTGCTGTGGGCCTTTGCTGCCTGGCGTCAGGCACTGCCTTGGTTCCCCACCACCCGGCTGGCGCAGACGGCCGTGAACTCACTGATCGAAATGCTGGCCGATGACGTGGCCCTGCGCACTGAAAGCAAAGGCACACTGATCAAGGCCATCGCCATTGTTGCCAGCGGCACCTCGCAGCCGGGCATCAGCACGCCGGCGCTCAGTGGCGGGCAGGCACTCAGTGGCAGCCCGGCACTCAGCGCTGGCGGCGCCGTCGTGGAAGGCAATGCCGTCAGCGCTACCGGCGGTGCCGACTCACCCCGCACGACGGCGTCCCGCGTCAGCCGCCTGCTCTCACCCAAGCCGCCGCTCACCAAGCCCGTGCGTGTGCTGGTCCTCTTGGCCTCGGCCCTGCTGCTTGCAGTGCCCACGGCGCTGCTCATTGTTCCAGGATTGCTGGGCTAACGTCCCCAGCATCAACCACTGACGATGCCCCCGGTCCCGGGCTACGCGTCGATGCGCTCCCGGTCAAGCGTGGCAGCGCCGGCAATGATGAATTCCTTGCGTGGTGCGACGTCGGAGCCCATCAGGAGGTCAAAAACTTCCTCGGCGCGCTGGGCGCTTTCGATGCCCACCTTACGAAGAGTCCGGTGGCGCGGGTCCATGGTGGTCTCAGCCAGCTGCTGCGCATCCATTTCCCCCAGGCCCTTGTACCGCTGGATGGGTTCCTTGTACCGCTTGCCTTCCTTGGCCAGGTTGGACAGAAGCACGTGGAGCTCGGCTTCCGAGTACGTGTAGATCATCTCATTGGCCTTTTGGCCCGGGTTGATGACCTCAACGCGGTGCAGAGGGGGAACAGCTGCAAACACGCGTCCTGCCTCGACCATGGGCCGCATGTAACGGAAGAAAAGGGTTAGCAGCAAAGTCCGGATGTGCGCGCCGTCAACGTCGGCGTCAGTCATCAGGATCACTTTGCCGTACCGCGCAACGTCAAGGTCGAAGCTGCGACCCGAGCCTGCCCCAACCACTTGGATCAACGCCGCGCATTCCGCGTTGGACAACATGTCACCCACGGATGCCTTCTGGACATTGAGGATCTTTCCCCGGATGGGCAGCAGAGCCTGGAAGTCCGAGGACCGTGCAAGCTTTGCGGTTCCAAGTGCCGAGTCGCCCTCCACGATGAACAGTTCGGAGCGGGCAACGTCATCCGTTCGGCAGTCGGCAAGCTTGGTGGGCATCGATGACGTTTCCAGTGCGTTCTTGCGGCGCTGGGTTTCCTTGTGCACACGCGCCGAGATACGCGATTTCATCTCGGCCACCATCTTCTCCAAGAGGAGCGCAGACTGGGCTTTATCGTTGCGGTTGGCCGAACTCAACCTCGCCGATATTTCCTTCTCAACCACCTTGGCAACAATGGCCCGGACGGCAGAGGTGCCGAGGATCTCCTTGGTTTGCCCCTCGAATTGCGGCTCAGCAAGACGAACAGTCAAGACGGCTGTCAGGCCGGCGAGGATATCGTCCTTCTCGATCTTGTCGTTCCCGGCTTTGAGCTTGCGGGCATTCGTCTCCACCGCTTTACGGAACGTCTTGAGCAGGGCAGCTTCAAAACCGGACTGGTGTGTGCCGCCCTTGGGTGTGGCGATGATGTTGACGAAGCTACGCATGGTGGTCTCATAACCAATACCCCAGCGCAGTGCGATGTCCACTTCGCAATCGCGTTCGACTTCCGCGATCTGGCTGTGGCCGTTCTCGTCAAGGACGGGGACGGTTTCCTTAAACTTCCCGGAGCCATGGAGGCGCCAAACGTCCGTTACTCCGGAATCGGCCGCGAGGAACTCAACAAACTCGGAGATGCCGCCGTCGTGGTGGAACACCTCCTCATGGACACCGGACTCCCCCGGCGTACCAGCCAGCTTGCGTTCGTCGCGCACGGTGATTTTCAGGCCCGGTACAAGGAAGGACGTCTGACGCGCCCTTGAGGCAAGGTCATCATAGGAGAATTTGGCATCGGGGGTGAAGATCTGGCGGTCGGCCCAGTAACGTACGCGGGTTCCCGTAACACCACGCTTTGCCTTGCCCACAACATCAAGCACCGAATTCTCCACGAACGGCTCAAATGGCGCGTTGGGACTTGGCTTGGCCCCGGAATCCACGAAACGTCCCGGCTCTCCACGCCGGAAAGACATCTGGTACGTCTTGCTGCCCCGGTCCACCTGGACATCCAGCCGGCTGGACAGCGCGTTCACCACAGAGGCGCCCACGCCATGCAACCCACCCGAGGCAGTGTAGGAACCGCCGCCGAATTTGCCGCCGGCGTGCAGTTTGGTGAAGACCACTTCAACGCCGGAAAGTCCGGTCTTGGGTTCGACGTCCACAGGAATGCCGCGCCCGTCGTCGTGGATTTCCACCGAGTTGTCCGCGTGCAGGATGACCTTGATGTCATGTCCAAAGCCCGCCAAGGCCTCATCGACTGCGTTGTCGATGATCTCCCAAAGGCAGTGCATAAGACCGCGTGAGTCCGTGGAGCCGATGTACATGCCCGGGCGCTTGCGGACTGCTTCCAGGCCCTCAAGGACGGACAAATGCCGGGCGTTGTATTCAGAACTCGGTGCCACTCGCGGTGTGCTCCTTCGGGGTATATCTCAGGGGTGCTTCCCAGCCGCGTTTGGCTGGTAATTCAAGGCAAACACTGCCCGTACCAGCCTAGCCGGGGAAGGCACGAAGCACCGTTTGCCACTCCAGTATCGGTGCAGCCTTCCCGCTGACGTTACGGACATGTGATACGCGGACAGCGAAAGTGACCCATCCTTGCCATGGATCTGCATCGAATGCTGGTTATATGGATGTACAGAACTACTAAGGAGGCCGACATGACAACAGCAGTTGCAGACCGCACGCTGAACGCAGCTGATCGCTGTGACCGTTGCGGAGCCCAAGCGTACGTCCGCGTTGTACTCGAGTCCTCCGGCGGTGAGCTGCTCTTCTGCGGCCACCATGCCCGTGCAGTTGAAGCCACGCTCCGGCCCATGACTTCCGACTGGCACGATGAGACCGAGCGCCTCAACGAGAAGGCTCCCGTCCCCGTCGACTAGGCAGTCCGGCTCACCGGAAACCCTTTTTGATCAGATAACAAGGCTCCTCCCATCCGGGAGGGGCCTTGTTGCGTATAACTGGTTGCACCGAGGAAAGTCAGCCCACCTTCTCCTCCAGAGGACTCACACCTCCAAGCGAATGCCCATGCTGGGCGTACAGAAAAAGTGGCCCGGCCGGATATCCGGCCGGGCCACTTTCCCTTACTCTGCTTGTTTAGTCCAGGTAGTCCCGGAGGACCTGCGAGCGGGACGGGTGCCGCAGCTTGGACATGGTCTTGCTTTCGATCTGGCGGATGCGCTCACGCGTGACACCGTAGACCTTGCCGATTTCGTCTAAAGTCTTCGGCTGGCCGTCGGTCAGGCCAAAGCGCATCGCCACAACTCCGGCCTCGCGCTCGGACAGCGTGTCCAGGACGGAGTGCAGCTGTTCCTGCAGGAGTGTGAAGCTGACGGCGTCAGCGGGAACAACAGCCTCCGAGTCCTCAATGAGGTCACCGAACTCCGAGTCACCGTCTTCACCCAGCGGGGTGTGCAGTGAAATTGGCTCGCGTCCGTACTTCTGGACTTCAACAACCTTCTCAGGGGTCATGTCCAGCTCGAGTGCCAGCTCTTCAGGTGTCGGTTCACGGCCGAGGTCCTGCAGCATTTGGCGCTGTACGCGGGCCAGCTTGTTGATGACTTCCACCATGTGCACCGGAATACGGATGGTGCGGGCCTGGTCTGCCATGGCGCGGGTAATTGCCTGACGGATCCACCAGGTTGCGTACGTGGAGAACTTGAAGCCCTTGGTGTAATCGAACTTCTCCACTGCACGGATAAGGCCCAGGTTGCCTTCCTGAATCAGGTCCAGGAAGAGCATGCCACGGCCGGTATAGCGCTTTGCCAAGGAAACGACGAGGCGCAGGTTGGCTTCGAGCAGGTGGTTCTTGGCGCGCTTGCCGTCGTGGATGACGAATTCAAGCTCACGCTTGAGCTTGGGATCCATGGATCCGTCGTCAGCGTTGATCTTTTCCTCAGCAAAGAGGCCGGCCTCGATCCGAAGCGCGAGATCAACTTCCTGCTCCGCATTCAGCAGCGCGACCTTGCCGATCTGCTTGAGGTAGTCCTTGACGGGGTCGGCTGTAGCGCCGGCCGACATGACCTGCTGGACCGGCGCGTCGTCGTCGTCGGCATCCGAGTAAACGAATCCCGTTCCGGACGGCGCAGCCTTGTCCTTGGTGGCCGTGGCGCCGTCCTCGACGTCGTCGTCTCCGACTTCGACTTCCTCGGCAGCTGCGGGATCAAAGTCTTCATCCTCGCCGCTGGCGTCCTCAGCATCGGAGCCTGAGGACTTGCTCGCGGCCTCAGCGGCGGCCTTCGCACCTGGCTTGGGTCCACGCTTCTTGGGTGCCGGCTTGTCAGAGTCGCCCTCTGAGGCCTTGTTGGCAGCACGTGTCGCTGCGCGCTTTGCCGATGTTGCCGCCTTCTTTTCCTCAGCGGACAGTTCGGCCTGGGCGGCGGGTTCCTTCTCGACGGAAGACGGGGTCACAGAAAACCTTTCTAGCGGCGGTCTGTGGAATCACCATACGGGCAACACCACTATGACCCTGTCAAGTCCGCGATCAATTTCAAATGCGATCGCCGTCTGCAGAGTCTCTATAGAGAACTCCCAACGGCACTGAATTGTTCCCACCAAGGGGACCAATACAGGCATTCGAACGCGGACCCAACCGGGTCTCGGCATCCATTGTCTCACGGTTTTTCGAAACGCACTTCGGATGAATGTCCAAACCCTCTATGCGACCGTGCCCCGGACCCCGCGCCAGGCGGTGCTGGAACTTCGCGCCCACGGGCAAATGGTCCCTTGTCCCAGCAGACTCATGAGTAGTTCGGCAAGACGATAGCCCGGCTGGGCGGCCTCCGCCCCACTGAGGCAGGCGTGGGCAATTGATCCGCGCCCCTTGCACCATGCGATCCAGCCTTGCAGGGTCAGTGCTGCTGCAGGCACTACGCCCGATTCGGCCTCGACGCACAACCCGGCCAACACTTTCTGCAGTGCATCGAGGGCGCTCCAGCACGGCATGGATGGTTGCATCCCAAGCAGGACATCTCCGTAGGTGAAGACGTCTCCGTTGGCATTTCGTTCCGATGAACCCTTGGCAGCAGGGAGAACCGGACCCGCCACTCCCAGTTCCTGAGGGTCGAACGGCGTGTCGCGGCCGTTTATGTCGGTGTCGTTGTCGTCGTAGTTGCCGTCGTCATCGAAGAGACCGAACGCCAACGCGCCGGACTTCGCAGATTCCACGCCTGCAGCCGCCATGACCACCACAGCGTCCCGCCACGCCGGGATCCGCAGCGTTGCCCTGAGGAAGCCCATGATGTGTGCATCGGCGCCGGGCTGCAACGGGTGGCCGGCTTCGACCCGCTTCAACACATTGCGCCACACGGCAAGCACGGCGTCCAGACAATACTCGCTCCTCCATCTACCAAGGATCTGCTTGCCGTAGCGTGACTCAGCGGCCAGCACCAAAGGATCAAGCGCCCCGGGACGGGCGGTCCGGGATTTTCCAGGCTCGCTTCCGGGCGAAGGCCCTATGAAGCTCCCCCTATATACCAGTTCTGTGCTGAGTCTGCTGTTCTTGATCCGATCAACGGACAATCCCGGTACCGGACAACATTCAATGTCCGTGCAGTAGGCGCTTCGCCAGTACTCGGAACCCACCAGCCACGCGTCCCGAACCGATAAGTCAACCTCGTCAAGGCTCACCTGCAACGCTTCGAGCAGGGGAATTGCCTGCCGGACCACCATGCCGTCTTCCCATCCGGAGTCGGTGTAGACAGCCAGCACTACTCCGTTGGCGTCGTCGTCGGCAATCAGGAAGCTGCGGATCTGGTCCGCGAAATCTTTGTTGGCCTGCCGGGATCCCAGGCGTGGCAGGTCCACGCGAAGCGTGGCTCCGAGGACTTTCCCTTGCATGGTGATGGCCACGAGGCTGTCCTCGGGCCAGTAACCCAGCATGTGGGGAATGTAGCCAAGAATATCTTCGGGTTGGTGGATGCTGAGCGTTCTGTTGGAAGTCATGGTTCCACCCTGCTCAACGCCGGCCGGAGGAGACAGTGACCATCGTGCCTATGTGGATAAGCGACGCAGGAAACCGGCGAAGGATTGGCCTACTCGTCGACCTTCGACGCGGGCCGCGCGGCCCGGCGTCGTTCAATCCGTTCCCGGCGCTGCCTGGCGAGGGCAGCCAGCAACGGCTGCACGTGAATACCTTGGGTTGCCATTTGCCGGCGCACCTTCCGCCGCGTCACCAGGATGAGCACCGTACCAAGGCCCAGCAGTACGAACTGAACGCTGAGGGCGATGCGGAACGGCGCGAGACCGTAGAGATCACCGCCGGAAAAACCACTGGCGTACAGAAGGTCAAGCGCAAGGCCGATGAGGTAGATGGCAATGAGCGCCGCAATGAAGCCGCCGACGTTGACAATACCCGTGGCTGTACCGATCCGGTGCGAGGGATTGAAGGTCCGGGCAAAGTCGAATCCGATCATGGATCCGGGCCCGCCCACAGCCAGCACCACCACCAAAAGCACCAGGAGCCACAAGGGCGCGCGGTCGGGAAGAATGAGCACAGCAGCCCAGGCCAGGGCCGTCCCCAGCGCAATGAGCAGGACCATGGCGGATCTACGCATGGGGTGTTTGGAAACGAATCGGCCGAACCCTGGCCCGGCAACTATTGCGGTGGCCACGAACAGCGCCATGAGGCCGGAAACGGTTGCCGCATCCAGTCCCTGGGCGGACAACAGGAAGGGGTACCCCCAGGTCATCGCAAACAGGTTCCCGCTGAATTGAACGGTGAAGTGGCTCCAGAGGCCCAGACGGGTTCCGGGTTGTTTCCAAGCCCGGGACAGGGAGATGCCGGTGGCACGCAGGCCCTGACCGGCTTCCCGCGGTGGGTGTCCGGGCGGGGCGTCGCGGAGCACTGCCAGGACCAGGACCACTGCCAGCACAGACATCGCTGCCAAAGTGAGGAAAGCCGGAGTCCATCCGGCGGCGTGGAGAAGCAGCGCGAACGGCACAACACTGAAGAGCTGACCAAGCTGACCACACATGCCCGTCAGCTGGGTGACCAGTGGAACCTTGGCGGGGGCAAACCACAAAGGGACCAGACGGATCACCGAAATAAAGGTCATCGCGTCCCCTGCCCCCACCAGGACCCGGCCCAGCACGCCCCCGGGAACACTGTCCGCAAAAGACAGCTGCAGCTGTCCCAAGCCCATGAGCACGGCACCACCGGCAATCATGGCCCGCGAACCAAACCTGTCCACCAGGACGCCCACGGGAATCTGCAAGCCGGCGTACACCAGAAGTTGCAGCACCGTGAAAAACGAGATGGCAGAGGCACTGGCGTGGAATCTGTCAGTGGCCTCCAAGCCTGCGACGCCAAACGAGGTTCGCTGCGCCACGGCCACCAGGTAGGCGAATACGCCGATCGTCCAAATCAGCCAGGCACGGGGAGCATTCACCCCACAATTATGCCTGCCGGCGGCTCAAAGCTGATTTATTGAGGCGAGTCTTTACGAGCCAGGTAGGCCTCAACCGCAGCCCCAATGTCTTCAGCGTTGGGGAGCTCATCATTCTCATCAGCCAGCAGCGATCGGCGGACAATGCCTTCGGATTTCTCGTCGTAGCGCGTCTCCAGATTGGCCACTACTGCCTGTACTTCCTCAGAAGCTTCGATCTGTTCGGCGATCTGGCGGCCCACTTCACGGCCGGCTTCCCGGAGCCTGTCCGTCGGCAGCATGAGGGACGTTGCCGCCCCCAGGTATTCCAAACCGGCGACTGCGGCCGGCGGGTACTCAGCTTCGGAAAGGTAATGCGGGACGTGGATAACGTAGCCGGCTACGTTGCGCTCCGCTTCGGTGAGCCGGAGTTCCAGGATGTGCCCAATGGCGGCAGGAACATCTACGGTGGGCTTCCAACTCGATATTCCCTCAATGAGGTCGGGCATGTTGCCGTGGACCGTCACCCCGACAGGCCGCGTGTGCGGAACGGGCATGGGGATGGAATGGATCCAGGTCACCAGGTTGATGTCCAGCTCTTCCACGATTCCGACGACGGCGCGCGAGAAGCGCTCCCACTGCAGGTCGGGCTCGAAGCCGGCAAGCAAGAGGAAGGGTTGGCCGAGACCGTCGTTCAGCTTGTACAGACCGAGCTTTGGCGCCTGGTAGTCCTGCAGATGATCTTCCACAAAGCTGATGTGCGGCCGCCGCGAGCGGTAGTCGATGAGTTGGTCGGCGTCGAACATGGCCACCACCTCAGCGTCCAGTTCATCCAGAAGTTCCGCGTTGATCTGCCGAACTACCTGACCGGCATCGGCAAAACCCGTGAATCCCATGACCATATTCAGCCCGCGTAGCTCAGGGCCGTAAAAGGTCTCAATGTTTCGCGCATACAGCGATTCGGGGTCCAGGAGAGAGCCGGATATCCGTTCAAACACGGCGTGTTCCTTTCGCAAAGATATAAAATTCTGGAGCTATTCCATACAACGCTGCACGGTCAACAGGCATTCCTGCCCCCGATGTGCCGCAGCTCTCATTTAATTGCTGTCCGCGGCCTTCCAGAGACTACGATCGAAGCGGGCCGACGTCCTGTGCGACGTTGGGCCCGAAGACCAAGGCCGCCGTCGTAGAAGACGTCGGGCGCGTACCGGGGCGGGCCGCCAAACATGTGGCCCCGCCATGCAATGCAGAGAGAAGTGAGGACACATCCTCGTGGTCAAGACTACTGACATCATCCTGGGCATCATCGCCAAGGACCTGAAAAAGTCCCCTAGCGACGCACTTGTGATTGGCGTTGCCCAAGGCTCGGACGGACCGGTACTACTGTCCAACCCGCTGAGCGCTAAAGCCGCGGAGTCCGTTGCAGGATCACTGCAGCTTTTGGGGATCACCGGCGCTGCCGATCAGGCACACCGGCTTCCAGGCCTGCCGGAGACGGGCTCAGGGATTCTTGTCCTTGCAGGAGTAGGAAAGCTCTCCGAAGATGGCGGCCTGAGCGAAGAAGCCCTGCGACGCGCTGCGGGATCCGCCGTGCGCCAGCTCGCCGGTACCGCTTCGGTGACCTTGGCGTTCCCGACGGCGACACTTGCCGATGTCACGGCTGTCGCCGAAGGAGCTGCCTTGGGTGCGTACTCCTATACGGAGCACCGTTCCAGCAAGGATGGGCTGAAGGCCCCCGTGGCCAAGGCACTGATTTTCACGGATGTCGATGCCAAGTCCGCCCAGCCGGCGCTGGACCGGGCCATTGTGCTTGCTCGTGCCGTCAACTCAACCCGCACGTTGGTCAACCAACCGCCGAGCCACCTGTTCCCCGAGTCTTTTGCGGAGTCCGCTAAGGAACTGGCAAAGGGCCTGCCGGTCAAGATCACAGTCTGGGACGAAAAGCGCCTGGAAAAGGAAGGCTTCGGGGGTATTCTCGGCGTTGGCAAGGGCTCCACCCGCCAGCCGCGCCTCGTCAAAGTCGAATACGCCCCCGCGAAGGCCACGAAGAAGATTGCCCTCGTCGGCAAGGGCATCACATTCGACACGGGTGGCATTTCCATCAAGCCTGCCCTCGGCATGGGCGACATGAAGAGCGACATGGCCGGTGCCGCCGTCGTACTTAACACCGTCCTGGCCATCGCATCGCTCGGGCTTCCCCTCAAGGCGACCGCCTGGCTCTGCATCGCGGAGAACATGCCCTCGGGCGCTGCAGCCCGTCCCGCTGACGTGTTCACCATCTACGGCGGCAAGACAGTTGAAGTTCTGAACACGGATGCTGAAGGGCGCCTGGTGATGGCTGACGGCATCGTCGCTGCCAGCCTGGAGAAGCCGGATGCCATCATCGACGTAGCTACCCTTACAGGTGCGCAGCTGATCGCCCTGGGTCTGCGGACTGCAGGCGTCATGGGTTCCGACTCGGTAACTGCTGCCTTGAAGAGTGCCGCGGACCGTGCCGGGGAACTCGTGTGGCCCATGCCCCTGCCTGAGGAGCTTCGCCCCAGCCTGGACTCCCAGGTGGCCGACATTGCGAACATCGGTGAGCGCAACGGCGGCATGATGACAGCAGCGGTCTTCCTCCGCGAATTCGTGGGAAAGAACGACGCCGGCCAGCAGATCCCATGGGCCCACGTGGACATCGCGGGACCGTCGTTCAACAACGGAGCCCCCTACGGTTACACGCCCAAGCAGGGTACCGGATGCACTGTTCGCACCCTGGTTGCCTACGCCGAGGATCTCCTGGCCGCCTCCGCATAGCACCCCTCTGCACCTCCGGTTTGCGCGAGCCCGTGCCTGATCCCCGGCGAGGGCCGCGCAACCCCGGAATTATGCGGGGTGTAGCGCTGTGTCACAAGTGAACGTGAGTCTGGACACAAGCGCTCCCCAAAACGCCCGAAGAGGGTGGAGCATGGGTAGGTGGTTCGCTAAGGTGAACTCGATAGTCACAAATGCAAGAGAACTTAGGTGCTGGCATAATCACGGCAGAACAAGTTCCAAAGACCAGATGGCACGCAGTCCCGTGTCATCATTCACGCGAGGGAGCGTTTTAGTGGCCGATCAGGCAACTGCGCAAGAATTCGACATCCTGGTACTCGGTGGCGGCAGCGGCGGCTACGCCACTGCCCTGCGGGCCGTTCAGCTTGGGTTCACCGTTGGCCTTGTGGAAAAGGCAAAGCTCGGCGGAACCTGCCTGCACAACGGTTGCATTCCCACCAAGGCACTCCTGCACTCGGCCGAACTTGCCGACCATGCACGCGATTCCGCCAAGTACGGCGTGAACGTCACGCTCGACAGCATCGACATGTCGGCCGTGAACGCGTACAAGGACGGCATCATTGCCGGTAAGTACAAGGGCCTCCAGGGACTCATCAAGTCCAAGGGCATCACCGTCATTGAGGGTGAAGGCAAGCTCCAGGGCAACAACACAGTCGTCGTGAACGGCACCTCCTACTCGGGCAAGAACATCGTCCTGGCCACGGGGTCATACTCCCGTTCGCTGCCCGGCCTTGAAATCGGCGGCAAGGTCATCACCTCCGACCAGGCCCTCACCATGGACTACATCCCCAAGAGCGCCATCGTTCTGGGCGGCGGCGTCATCGGAGTCGAATTCGCTTCCGTCTGGAAGTCCTTCGGCGTGGATGTCACCATCATCGAAGGCCTCCCCTCCTTGGTCCCCAACGAGGACGCCTCGATCGTCAAGAACCTTGAGCGTGCTTTCAAGAAGCGCGGCATTAAGTTCACCACCGGCATCTTCTTCCAGGGTGTCGAGCAGAACGACGACGGCGTCAAGGTCACCTTGGTTGACGGCCAGACGTTCGAAGCCGACCTCCTCCTGGTTGCCGTCGGCCGTGGTCCCGTCACCGCCAACCTCGGCTACGAAGAGGCCGGCATCACCATCGACCGCGGCTTCGTCATCACCAACGAACGCCTCCACACTGGCGTCGGCAACATCTACGCCGTTGGCGACATCGTCCCCGGTGTTCAGCTCGCGCACCGTGGCTACCAGCAGGGTATCTTCGTCGCCGAGGAAATCGCCGGCCTGAACCCGGCAATCGTCGAGGACATCAACATCCCCAAGGTAACCTACTGCGAGCCCGAAATTGCCACAGTCGGTTACACCGAGAAGGCCGCCAAGGAAAAGTTCGGCGACGACCAGGTCCAGACCCAGGAATACAACCTGGCCGGCAACGGCAAGAGCTCCATCCTCGGGACCGGCGGCATCGTCAAGCTCGTACGCCAGAAAGATGGCCCCGTTGTGGGCATCCACATGATCGGCTCCCGCATGGGCGAGCAGATCGGTGAAGCCCAGCTGATCGTGAACTGGGAAGCCTACCCGGAGGACGTGGCACAGTTGGTCCACGCCCACCCCACCCAGAACGAAAGCCTGGGCGAAGCCCACCTTGCCCTCGCGGGCAAAGCTCTCCACGGCTAAGTCTTACCAAGACCCGCGGGTCAGGTGCATGCAGCGCAATATGCCGCATGCACCTGACCCGGACCAGCAGAATTCATCCGCACAAAGATCAATAAGGAGAACGGGGACGACATGTCTGAATCCGTTAACTTGCCCGCCCTCGGTGAGAGTGTCACCGAAGGAACCGTCACCCGCTGGCTCAAGCAGGTTGGTGACCGGGTGGAGATCGACGAGCCGTTGCTCGAGGTTTCAACCGACAAAGTAGACACCGAAATCCCTTCTCCGATCTCTGGCGTCATCGAAGAAATCCTCGTCGCTGAAGACGAGACGGCCGAAGTAGGCGCCCCCTTGGTCCGCATCGGCGACGGCTCCGGTTCGGCCGCACCTGCAGCCGAGGCTGCACCGGCTGAGGAAGCCCCGGCTGAGCAGGCTGCACCGGCAGAAGAAGCTCCCGCCGCTCCTGCCGCTGAAGAGGCCCCGGCCGCTGACGCCCCCGCGGCTTCCGGCGAAGGCCACGAAGTCACCCTCCCCGCATTGGGCGAGAGTGTCACCGAAGGTACCGTCACCCGTTGGCTGAAGGCCGTAGGCGACACCGTTGAGGTGGACGAGCCCCTCCTCGAGGTTTCCACCGACAAGGTAGACACCGAGATCCCGTCCCCCGTTGCCGGCACCCTGCAGGAAATCCGCGTCAGCGAGGATGAGACAGCAGAGGTTGGCTCCGTCCTTGCCGTCATCGGCTCCGGCGCTGCCCCCGCTTCGGCTCCCGCACCGTCTGCCGCGCCCGCCGCTGAGGCCCCGGCTGCACCCGCAGCCGCCCCGGCACCCGCAGCACCCGCTGCCGCCCCGGCACCCGCAGCACCTGCCGCTGCTCCGGCGGCACCCGCAGCCGCCCCGGCACCGGCAGCCCCTGCCGCTGCATCTGCTCAGGCTGCTCCGGCAGAAGGTTCTTCGGAATCCGGTTACGTCACTCCGCTGGTTCGCAAGCTTGCCAACCAGCACGGTGTAGACATCGCATCGGTCTCCGGCACCGGCGTCGGTGGCCGCATCCGCAAGCAGGACGTCCTGGCTGCCGCCGAAGCGAAGCAAGCAGCCGCAGCTCCCGCTGCAGCTGCCCCCGCTGCAGCTCCGGCCGCGAAGGCCGCTGCCCCCGTGGTTGCCTCCTCCCTGCGAGGCACCACTGAGAAGGCCCCGCGTATCCGCCAGGTTATTGCCCGCCGCATGCGCGAGTCCCTTGAGGTCTCCACTCAGCTGACCCAGGTGCACGAGGTCGACATGACCAAGATCGCCAAGCTCCGGCTCAAGGCCAAGAACTCCTTCCAGGCCCAGAATGGCGTCAAGCTGACGTTCCTGCCCTTCATCGCCAAGGCAGTGGCCGAGGCCCTGAAGCAGCACCCGAAGCTGAACGCTGCTTACGATGAGTCCAAGCAGGAAATCACCTACCACAACGCCGAGCACCTGGCGATCGCCGTGGACACAGACAAGGGCCTTTTGGTTCCCGTCATTTCCGACGCCGGTAACCTCAACCTTGCCGGCCTGGCCAGCAAGATCGCCGACGTCGCAGGCCGTACCCGCGACGGCAAGATCGGCCCGGACGAGCTCTCCGGTGGCACGTTCAGCATCACCAACATCGGTTCCGTTGGTGCACTGTTTGATACCCCCATCATCAACCAGCCACAGGTAGGCATCCTCGGAACCGGCGCGATCGTCAAGCGCGCCGTCGTGGTTGCCGACGAAAACGGCGACGACTCCATCGCCATCCGCTCCATGATGTACCTGTCCCTCACGTACGACCACCGCCTGGTGGACGGTGCGGATGCCGGACGCTTCCTGCAGACCCTCAAGGCCCGCCTTGAAGACGGTGCTTTCGAAGCAGACCTCGGCCTCTAAGACCGTGCTGAACTAAGCAGCGTTTGTAAGAATCAGAAGGGCGGGTTCCCGGGACAACCGGTAACCTGCCCTTCTGCTTTCGATGCACCTGACGGCGTCCGCGTGGCTTTGCTACGGGACGTAGAACCAACTGGATAAGCTGGGGCCATGAGTATTCTCTTCAGCATTCTGGTGTTCTTGCACATCGTCGGCGCGGCCATGATCGTGGGCTACTGGATCGCCACTCTCAAGACCCCCACCGTCCACCCGCGCCAGCGTGACGGCGCCTTCCTTCAGCTGCTCACGGGCATCGCCATGATGGGTGTGATTCCCCTGCTGCCGGACGCCGACCCCAGCTACTTCAAGCTTGGCATCAAGTTTGCCATCGGCGTTGCCGTCGCCGTCCTCGCCGTCATAGGAGCCCGCAAGGTCAAGAACGGCGAGCCTGTGTCCACCGGACTGGCACATGGCGTAGGCGGTTTGGCCTTGATCAACATCGCCATCGCCACCCTCTGGAACTAGGCCCGGGCTACACAAAACTTCCGGGGCCCCTGTGCCGGCCGGACTGTGTCAGTTGTTAGGTATCCATGACGCCAGTCCGGGGGTCACAATCCACCGTCAGCAGAATGCCCGTGCGGTCCGGCGGGCAAATCCATAGGATTGATCCCGGTGGCACCTGCCAAAGGCTGGTTGCCGACTCACAACGATCCCAAGGAGTGGACATGGCAGCAACACGCACCGCACACACGGTTTGGAACGGAACCCTGATCGAGGGCGCCGGCAACACAACTCTGGATAGCTCGGGTCTGGGCACGTTCGATGTCACTTGGAAGGCGCGCACCGAGCAGTCCGGCGGCAAGACGAGTCCCGAAGAGCTGATTGCCGCTGCCCACTCCGCATGCTTCTCCATGGCCTTCAGCCACGCTTTGGCCGGCGAAGGTTTCACCGCAGAGGAAGTGAACACCAAGGCTGACGTCACGTTTGTTCCCGGCACCGGCATCACGGGAAGCCACTTGACCATGACCGCAAAGGTTCCCGGCCTCTCCGAGGAAGACTTCCGTCGCATCTCCGAAGACGCGAAGACCGGCTGCCCCGTTTCCGGCGCTCTGGCCAGCATCGAGATCACCTTGGATGCCACCCTCACGGCGTAGCACCGAACAGCATCGCGCGAAAACCAGGAAGAGCCCCGTCGCTCCCCCTCAGGGAAGCGGCGGGGCTCTTCTGCGCCTGGTTGCCTATCAGCCCTTCCGGGGACGTGACGGCAGCGGTGCCGGCCGGAGCTTTCGGTAGCCCTCACGCAACGGAGGACGGTCGGTGGGCAGTTCCTGGATCATTTCCTTAAGTGCACCGATTCCGTATTCCAACTGGGGATCCGTCCCGGCCGCATACGCATGCGGCGGGAACATTACCTCAATGTCCGGCTCCACACCACGGTTTTCGACGTCCCAACCGATCCCGCCACTGAACCACGTGGCGTATCTTGGCTGGGTAACACCGGTTCCATCGGCGAGTGAGAAGCGGTTGTCGATGCCCACCACGCCACCCCACGTCCGCGTACCAATGACGGGGCCTATGCCCCGCAGCTTGGATACTTGGGTGATGATGTCACCGTCGGATCCGGCAAATTCATCGGCGAGGATGATCACGGGTCCGCGCGGCGCATGGTGCGGGTAGGTCCGAGGCTTTTCACCGCGCGGCATACTCCACCCCGTGACCTTGCGCCCGATCAGTTCGGCTACCAGCTGGGAAGTGTGTCCTCCGCGGTTACGCCGCACATCCACAATGAGGCCGTCCAAGGCCGTCTCCGTGTCGAGATCGCGGTGGAGCTGCGCCCAGCCGTTGGCCATCATGTCCGGGACATGCAGGTAGCCGAATGTTCCGTCCGAGGCCTCACGGACTGTACGCCGGTTGGCCCTGACCCAATCCTGGTATCGCAGCCGCTCCTCATCACGGACGGGAACCACTGCAACGCGTCGCTGGGCACCGGCAGCTCCTCCATGGCCATCACCATTGAGGAGCGTCAGCTCAACAGTCCTACCCGCCGAACCCACCAACTGCATCGCCGGGGTTAGGGCCGCCGAAAGCTCGACGCCGTCAATCGCCATAAGGACGTCGCCCACCTTGGCATCCACCCCGGGACGAGTCAGGGGGGAGGTGGCCAGCGGGTCGGAGGACTCTCCGGCGAGGATCCTGGTGATTTCCCACCCCTTGGCACCGAGTTGGAACTCTGCTCCAAGCCTGCCCTGGCCGTTTCGCCCGGGCTCAGTGACAGCCGTCGGTTTGACGTAGGCATGTGATGTGCCCAGCTCACCATGAATCTCCCACAGAAGGTCCACCAGGTCATCGTGGGATCCGAGCCTGTCCACGATCGGACGGTAGCGCTTGTACACGGAGTCCCAATCCTGGCCCGCCATGTCGGCGGTCCAGAAGAAGTCCCTTTGCAGCCGCCAGGCCTCGTCGAACGCCTGTCCCCACGCCGCCACCGGGTCTATGATGGCCCGAACCCTGTTGAGCTCCACCTTGACAAGATCGGCAGAGTCCTCTTCCACCTTGTTCTCAGCAGGAACGGACGTAACCTGCTTGTCCAGCACGTAAACGATCCGGCTCAGGTCACCCGACAGCCGGTAGCTGTCCACTGCCTTGACGAGCGTGACCGGCTTGCGCTTGGCGAGGTCGTAACGGACCAGGGACGGCGCCGACTTTTTGTCTTGGAGGGTTCCCCGCCCATCGCCCATGACTCCCGAAAGTTCGGTGTCGAGCCACAACAGGGCACCCTCGCCAACACCCAGCTCGGAGTAGTTCCCTTGAGGTACCGGCACAGCAATCACTCTGTGGGCGAGCCCGTCCGGGTCCACGCGCACGGCGGCAGCTTCGCCGTCGTCGGTCTTGTCCTTATCGGACGGGACCGCGGTAGCCGAGGCGTCCTCAAGCGTGTCTACGGAAGGGCCAAAGGGCGACGGCGTATCCGCGGCCAAAGCCACCATGTACGGCTTGATGGGACTCGGGAAGGAGAGGTCGAAGGAGTGACCGTCGTACACGGGGTCGAAGCTCCTGTTGGACAGGAATGCCAGGAACTTTCCGTCCGGGGTGAACCTGGGAGACTCGTCGCGGAAGCGCCCGTCCGTGACATCGATGATGCCTGCACCAGGCTCTGCCGGCCGGGCAATCCGAAGCTTGCTCCGCGAACCGAAGGACGTCACCGGCTCGGACCAGGCAAGCCACTGGGAGTCGCTTGACCACGAGAATTGATCAATGCTGCCTTCGCCAACGCTGACAAGCCGCACCAATGTTCCTGCAGCGGTATCGGCAATAAAGACGTCGCCGAAGGACGTGCCGACAGCTATCCAGCGTCCATCCGGGCTGGCTTCCAGCGCGCTTGTCCGCGTAGGGGCAGGGAATTCAACCCGAAGATCCGCAGAGTCTTCCGATGCCACGGGAGCCTCGTTGGCCGCGGTACCGCCCGCGGTGTCCGGGGATGGTACATCGTTGCTTGCCTCAGCCGTTCCGGAGTGTGTTTGCTCGGCGGATGCCTGTGCGGGCTGCTTCACCGCCTGGGCGTTTGCGTGCCCCAACACATTGGATGCGGCAACGGGCTTTGGCAGAGGTGCTGACTCTTCTGCAGCAGGGGCGGGTTGTTCGGTAGTGGGTGCGGGAACCTCCACCACAGCAGCCAGGCGGGCGGCGATGCGCTTGATGTACAACGCTTCCACTCCCCCGTGGTCTGCGATGTACGCTATCCGCCCATCCGTAAGAGGCCGGGGAAGCCGGGCGCGGACTCCCGGGGTTGCCTCAACTACCCGCGAGGGTCCGTCCTTGTGACGAAGCCAGTGGATGGTGCCGTGCGATTCCACGGCGCTGGCAGTTCCGGTGACGTTGGGGAAGACGTCCCCCAAGTGGGCGGAAGTCTTCAGCGGCGCGGGGCGGCGACCCGGTGATGCCGAGCCAAGGGTGACGTCCACTTTGACGGGCTCTGCTTCTGCAGCCAACGACGGCAACATCCAAAGCTCGCCTGCCGATTCAAAGACCACCCTGGTGCCATCCGTGCTGGCGTGCCGAACGTAGAAGTCCTCATGGTCCGTGTGGCGGCGAAGGTCGGAACCATCCGGAAGCACCGAGTAGAGGTTTCCGTATCCCTCGTGGTCCGAAAGGAACGCAATCCGCCCTTGAATCCACAGGGGGTCGGTGAGGTTCCCGTCGAGCTCCTTCACCAACCGCTCAAACTCGCCGTTACCGTCAGCGTCGATCCAGAGCTTCCCGGCTGTGCCACCACGGTAGCGCTTCCACCAAGCGGGCTCGCGTGAAAGCACGCTTGCCAGGACAACAGGCTTCTCGTCACCAATTTCGGGTCCGAAGGCAACAGCCTCCACCGGGCCGAAAGGAAGCTCGACGGCGGCGCCGCCGTCCAGCGGGAGGCTGTAAGCGTGGGTGTGGCGGCTTTCGGCCTGTTGGAAGGCGCTCGTCACCACCACATTCCCTGCCGGTGTGAATCCCTTAACCTTCGTAGTGCTGTGCCCGAAGTACGACAACTGCCTGTACCCGCCGCCGTCGACGTTTGCGGTGACCACCTCCGGTGACGTACCCACAACAGTGGTCCACACCAGCTTCTTGCCGTCCGGAGTAAACCTGGGGTTCCTGGCTGGCAGTTGCTGGGAGGAAATCCGCCAGGCGCGGCCGCCTGAAAGGGGTGCGATCCAGATGTCGTCTTCGGCCACGAAGGTGACCAGATCGCCGTGCACATGCGGGAAACGGAGGTAGCTGGAGGAGGTCATTGTTCGATCATAGTCAAGAGGCATCACTGAACTGCGGCATCCACCGCCGTTTCCACCACAAGCGTTCGCCATGGTGAGATGGGTCATGAGAATCGTGATGTCCGGAGCTTCGGGAATGATCGGGTCGGCCCTGGCCGAGCAGTTGACCGCTGAAGGCAACGAGGTAGTACGGCTGGTGCGGCGCCCAGCCGAAACGGCACGTGAATGGGCGTGGGACCCGGACAAGGGCGAACTTGATGAGTCTGTCCTGGAGGGAGCCGATGCCGTAGTCAACCTATCGGGCGCCGGCATCGGAGACCGCCCGTGGACAAAACGCCGGATTCAGGTCCTCACCGAATCCCGCCTCCGACCAACACAGACACTGACCGCGGCAATGCGGCGGCTCAGCAACCCCCCTTCCACCTTTGTCAGCCAATCAGCGTCCGGCTATTACGGCGCCTCACGCGAAGGGGTGCTGCGGGAAGATTCAGGCCAGGGTACCGGCGTGCTGGGGCATCTTTCCTTTGAATGGGAGCGAATGGCAAGAACAGCACCATCCGGGGTGCGCGTGGTAACCCCCCGGACCGGCGTGGTGCTGAGTACCTCCGGTGGCGCGCTCGGGCCGCTGCTTCCCTTGCTGAAACTTGGGCTGGGAGGACCGTTCGGCAATGGCCGCCAGTACTGGCCATGGATCACATTGGCCGACGAAGCCCGCGCCCTCGCCTACCTCCTCACCGCAAACCTTGAGGGACCGGTGAACGTCTGCGCCCCGGAGAGTGCTGACGTCAACACGATCGTTGCCGAACTCGCCAAGGCCTTTCACAGGCCAGCCTTCCTGCGCGTTCCCCGACCAGCCCTGAAACTGGTTCTGGGAGGGCTGGCAGACGAACTCGTCATGGCCAACCAGCAAATGGAGCCGTCACGACTTCAGGAAGCCGGCTTCCATTGGTTGCATCCGACCCTCCCCGATGCCATGGAATGGCTGAAGCAGCAAGAGGCCCGCTGACACGGGCGCCTGCATGTTCGGGCGATCATCCAGTGGTTGGCATCACTTAGCGGGCGCTGCGCTCAGGATTCCCGAAATCTGCCAGCGCCCGCCTGCTCGAACCATGTCCAGCCGGAGCTGCTGCGGCGCCCCTGGGCCCTCGGTCCTGACAACCTCTCCCGAGTCCAGGCGTTCCTCATATCCTGAGGTCATGGCCGTTACCGCCACCAGCACACGATCTCCCTGCGGGGGTCCGTCCAGGGTCAGGGCTGTCAGCGTTGTGTGGAGACCGGCAAACGCCGTCCCGGCGCCCCGAAGATATTCTTCCAACTGCTGATCGGCGGCCTCGGCCTGCGAACCTGGCGCGTTAACGGCCTCCAAAAGGTCCAGGCGCCGGTCTCCCAAGGCAATGTCGCGCAGGGCCGACAACGCCGGCACGGCGATCAAGGGGTCCTGGGATTGAAGCCCTTCCGAGAGCGCCTGCGGAAGATCCTGGCGGTTCCGAGGATCTGCGGCATGGCTGGGATCGGCAACGCCGGTTTCGGCCGCTGCTTCGTGGACGATCGCCGTCGTCGGTCCAAACTGCTGCCAGGTGATCCATGAAGCGACAGCAATAAATGCCACCATCGCCGTCACGAGCAGCGGCCGGCCGCCACCTTCACGGCCGGGGCGGCTACGTGAGTTGCGCGCGCGGTGTGGCACAGGAAGCGCCACGCCGTGCACGAACGGCAGCCATCTCCATAACGCCTGCCACCAGCGGGTGGCCCGGCGGGGCGAACGCCCCATGGCCTCGCGTCTGGTCAGCAATTCAGGAATGACGGAGGCATGCACGGCGCCGGAGAGATCGAGCGACTCGGGAGCAGCACTTCTGAAAATTGCCGTGCCAAGTTCCCTGGCCGAGGGGCGATTTTGTGGGTTAGGGTCCAGGGCGGCCTCCAAAGCCGCCGCCATTGCCTTGGGCACCTCGGGCACCAGAAGGGACAACGGCGGACGATCCTGTTCCGGGCCAGGCGTTGTCCCCGTCAGGCAGTACCAGCCCACCGCTCCCAGCGAATAGACGTCGCGTTGGGGCTGGAGATTGTTCCGGGAAAGACCGCCGCTCGCGGACCCTGGAGCCGGTGGTTCCATGAAGCCGGGCGTTCCGACACCTGGTCCTCGTGGAGTGTCGCCCACCATGGCGGCAACGCCAAGATCAGCCAGCAGCGGCATCCCTTCCGCAGTCAACAGGACGTTGCCCGGTGACACATCTCCATGTTCGGTGCCGTTGACGTGCAAGTATTCCAATGCCTGGGCAAGAGGCGTCAGGATCGTCACGGCTTCTCCGATCCTGAGCTTTCCCCTTGCTGATATCAGGTTGCCCAGCGAGCCTCCCGCTGCGTAGTCCATGACGATCCCCAGCGTCCCCTCGCCCACCGCACCCACGTGGAGGACCTCGTGGACACCGATGAGGTGCTTGTGCTTGAGGCCGGAGAGGAGCCTCATCTCGCGGACCAGGTCCCGGGAAACCTTGGCCAATGCCTTTGAACCACCACCGGAGGCATCAGGCGTGGCGCACTTGACCGCAAACCGCGCACCGTCCTTATCCCTCGTGACCAGCCAAACGGTGGCGCTGCTGCCGCGGCCCAGCGGGCGGGATATCGAATAGCCAGGAACGTGGGGAGCCACGGCCCCGGGAGCGTCAAGAGTTTCCATAGACAAGGTGTACCGGACCTCAAGAATTTCCGCAGAAGTTATCCACAGGCACTGACATTGCCAGCTGCACGTTCCCACTACCCTGGATGCGACTGAGAGCTTCACCACAAAACCATGGCTCGTCTCCTGCGGGGTCTAAGCTTGAACCCATGACTCTTGAGTTTTCACAACTGGGTCTTGCCCCTGATTTCGTTGATTACATGCAGGGCTGGGACCTGCAACGCGAAGTCCACAACAAAGTTGTTGCGGGCGAGAAGAACAGCACCGTCTTGATCCTTGAGCACGCCGCCGTCTACACGGCCGGCAAACTCACCGAGGACCACGAACGCCCCTTTGACGGCACTCCCGTAGTTCCCGTGGATCGCGGCGGGAAACTGACGTGGCACGGCCCGGGGCAGCTCATTGCATATCCCATCCTCAAGCTAAAGAACCGTGCCGGTATCCGCGATTACGTGGAACGGCTCGAGGCCATCATGATTGCCGTGATGCACGACTACGGCATTAACGCCGTGACGGTGAAGGGCCGGGCCGGCGTCTGGATCCTTGCCGACGACAAAGGACCTGACCGCAAGATCGCCGCGATCGGCATTCGGGTCCTGGACGGCGTCACCATGCACGGCGTGGCCATCAACTGCAGCAATGACCTGGCACCCTATGCGCAGATCATCGCTTGTGGTATCACCGACGCCAGCGTCACCACCATGTCGCTGGAAACCGGCCGGACCATCAACCCTGCCGACATCGTTGACCGCTTTGTTGAAGAATTCAACAAGCATGAAGAAGCACTCGTTTCCACACCCGAAGGAGCACTCCAGTGACCTTGGCACCTGAAGGCCGTAAGTTGCTGCGCGTTGAGCAGCGTAACTCGGCGGTCCCGGTTGAACGTAAGCCTGAGTGGATCAAGGCCAAGGTCCAGATGGGTCCGGAGTTTGTCCAGCTCAAGAACCTGGTGAAGAAGGAAGGCCTGCACACGGTGTGTGAAGAGGCCGGGTGCCCGAACATTTTTGAGTGCTGGGAAGACAAGGAAGCGACGTTCCTGATCGGCGGGTCCGAGTGCACCCGGCGCTGTGATTTCTGCCAGATCGATACCGGCAAACCCTCACCGGTGGACATGTTCGAACCCACCAAGGTGGCCCGCAGTGTCCAGGCGATGCAGTTGCGGTACGCCACGGTGACCGGGGTAGCCCGTGATGACCTGGCCGATGAAGGTGTGTGGTTGTACGCCGAGACGGTCCGGAAGATCCATGAGCTGAACCCGGGTACGGGGGTGGAGTTGCTGATCCCTGATTTCTCCGGCAAGCCCGAGCACATCGCGGCGATCTGTGATTCCAAGCCCGAGGTGTTCGCCCATAACGTGGAGACCGTGCCGAGGATTTTCAAGCGCATCCGTCCGGCGTTCCGGTACGAGAGGTCCCTGGATGTGATCACGCAGGGCCGGGATTTGGGCATGGTGACCAAGTCCAACCTGATCCTGGGCATGGGTGAGACCCGCGAGGAAATCTCCGAAGCCCTGAGGGACTTGCACGCGGCCGGCTGTGACCTGATCACGATCACCCAGTACCTGCGCCCGTCCGAGCGTCACTTGCCGGTGGACCGGTGGGTCAAGCCGCAGGAGTTCGTGGACCTCCAGCACGAGGCCGAAGAGATCGGGTTCCTGGGCGTCATGTCCGGTCCGTTGGTGCGGTCCTCGTACCGTGCCGGGCGCCTCTGGGCAACCGCGATGCGGAAGAAGGGCCGGGACATCCCCGACGAGCTCGCCCACATCGCCGAGGGCATCCAGGACTCCGGCACCACCCGCCAGGAAGCCTCCACCATCCTCGCCGCCCACAGCTAAACACCAAAAAACGCGGCCAAGAACCACACAACAGTGAAGGACCGGATGCCACCATCTTGGCGTCCGGTCCTTTTGCGTCCATCACGTAGAATTAAGGCACTATGGCGAACTCCTCTGATTCCAGCAATTCGACCCCCTCGGCCGACGCACCCAAGCGTGGGCTGTTCCAGCGCAAGCCCAAGGAAGCCAAGGCCAAGAAGCCGAGCCAGCTGAAGCAGATCGCTGAAGTCTTCAAAATGACCCGGCGAAATGACCCGCAGGTTGTATGGGTCATGCTGCTGGCATTCCTTGCAGTGGTTGCCGTGGCCCTTCTCATCGGCTTCCTGCTGGAGAACTGGGTTACCGGCCTGATCATTGGTATCCCACTGGGCCTGCTTGCGGCCGTCTTCATACTGTCCCGCAGGGCCGAGAAGGCTGCTTTCGCGCAAATTGAGAACCAGCCAGGCGCTTCCGGCGCGGCACTGGGTACTCTCCGCCGCGGATGGGTAACCCAGGACCAGCCTGTTGCTGTCAACCCCCGCACTCAAGACGCTGTGTTCATGGCAATTGGCCGCCCCGGCGTCGTCCTGGTCAGCGAAGGCCCCACCCACCGCGTCAAGCCGTTGGTGGACGCCGAGCGTAAGCGCCTCGCGCGCATCCTGCCCAACGTGACCATCCACGTGTTGGAATCCGGTCGCGGAGAAGGCCAGGTACCACTGAACAAATTGGCCAAGACCATGGGCAAACTGAAGAACGAACTCACCAAGGTGGAAGTCAACGCGGTTTCAAAGCGCATCAACTCCCTTGGAAACCGGCTGCCGATCCCTAAGGGCATTGACCCTTACAAGGCCCGTCCGGACCGCAAGGCCGCCCGCGGACGCTGATTCACTCAACGAAGAACCGCCCCCGTNNACGGGGGCGGTTCTTCGTTGGGTTGCTTTATCGCAGGCCCGGCTGAAGTCAGGTGCGCTTACATCCTGATGAGGATCGTGTTCATCGCCTTGTCGTGCAGCCCGCGATGATCGGGGTCGAACACCACTGCGGGGATGACAAGACACAGAAGGAGGGTGCGCACCACGGCGGCCAAAGGTCCAGCAGGACCGCCGCCCAGGCGGACCACGTGGATCCCGGCGATTCTGTGACCGATGCTGTACCCCAGCGTTCCGATCAGGAGGATCTGCTCCGCAGCGAAGATGGCCAAGGTTGCCCACGCATCACCGCCGAAGGCAAAGTTGCTGATCACCAGTGCGATCGCCCAGTCCACCACGATTCCCAGGATGCGGCGTCCTGCCCGCGCCATGGAGCCGGGACCGGACTCTGGCAAGCCAAGCCGTTCACCGGGATATTTGGAGATTCCGGACGTGTCCGGACCGCTCAACCATGAGCCAATGTCTTTTCGATCTACCACACTCCAAGCCTAACGGCTGGCATGACTGGCGACCGACCCGAGGGAGCCCTGATCGGTATGCAATGCACGGGGTGTTCGCCTGCCGGACCCGGATGGACCGGACACAGGACAGCCGACTACCGTTTACACAACAGATGATTCTGTAACCTGCCGGAAACAATACTGACACCCCCGGGAAATCCCATCTCCCTATGGTGGTATGAGTTGCCAGCCACCATGGCACGGGGAACTTTTTGTGTCTCCGGACCCTTGGAATGGGCTGCACCACGCGGCCTTCCGGGCCTGTTACTTGATATGCATAAGGAGCATAGATGTTCAAGACTGCGGACGAAGTCCTCAAGTTCATCAAAGACGAAGACGTCAAATTCGTCGATATCCGCTTCACCGACCTCCCTGGTGTCCAGCAGCACTTCAACGTGCCGGCCAAGAGCGTCGACCTCGATTTCTTCGTCCACGGCCAGCTCTTCGACGGATCTTCCATCCGCGGCTTCCAGGGCATCGCCGAGTCCGACATGCAGCTCATCCCGGATGTGACCTCGGCTTTCATCGACACCTTCCGCATCGAGAAGACGCTCGCGCTGAACTTCTCCATCGTCAACCCCCGCACGGGTGACCCGTACCACCGCGACCCCCGCGGCGTGGCTGAGAAGGCTGAAGCCTACCTGGCCTCCACCGGCATCGCCGACACCGCGTTCTTCGCTCCTGAGGCCGAATTCTTTGTCTTCGACAACATCCAGTACCAGTCCTCACCGCAGGGCAGCTTCTACAAGATCGACTCGGAAGAAGCACACTGGAACACCGGACGTAAGGAAGAGGGCGGAAACCTCGGTTATAAGACCCCCGTCAAGGGCGGTTACTTCCCGGTCTCCCCCACTGACAAGCAGGCGGACCTTCGCGACGCCATGTGCATCGAGTTGGACAAGGCCGGCCTTGAGGTTGAGCGCTCCCACCACGAAGTTGGATCCGCCGGCCAGGCTGAGATCAACTACAAGTTCACCACGCTGACCGCAGCTGCTGATGACCTGCAGAAGTTCAAGTACATCATCAAGAACACTGCCGATGCCTGGGGTAAGTCGGTCACCTTCATGCCGAAGCCTGTTTTCGGTGACAACGGCTCGGGCATGCACTGCCACCAGTCGCTGTGGAGCAACGGCGATCCGCTGTTCTACGACGAAAAGGGTTACGCAGGCCTCTCGGACACGGCTCGCTGGTACATCGGCGGCCTGCTGAAGCACTCTTCCGCTGTACTGGCTTTCACCAACCCGACGGTCAACTCCTACCGCCGCCTGGTCAAGGGCTTCGAAGCTCCCGTGAACATGGTTTACTCGCAGGGCAACCGCTCCGCCGGTATCCGTATCCCCATCACGGGCACCAACCCGAAGGCCAAGCGCATCGAGTTCCGCGCTCCGGATCCCTCCTCCAACCCGTACCTGGCGTTCGCTGCCCAGCTGATGGCCGGCATTGACGGCATCCGTAACCGCATTGAACCCCCGGCTCCCATCGACAAGGACCTCTACGAGCTCCCGGCCGAAGAAGCCAAGGACATCCCCAAGGCTCCGGGCACCCTGGAAGAAGCCCTTGAGGCCCTGCGCGAGGACAACGAGTTCCTCCAGGCCGGCGGCGTCTTCACCCAGGACCTGATCGATACTTGGATCGACTACAAGTACGAGAATGAGATCCGCCCGCTGTCACTGCGCCCGAACCCCTACGAGTTCGAGCTCTACTACGGCGTCTAGCATTTACGTGCACTCGCTGTAACCAGCAAAAAGGCCAGCGTCAGTCCGGAAGGACTGGCGCTGGCCTTTGCTTTAACGGCTTATTCAGACTTGCCCTGATCCCGCTCCTTGATGTTCCTGGTGATCTCGTCAAGCTTGTCCTTGACGAACGAGGCTGCCTCTGAAAGGCCCTTCTCGGCGCTACCTAACGGGTCCAACTGAAGGTACACGTTCTTATCGATGGGAAGATCGTATTCGTCCTTCAGATGGGTACCGCCGGCAACTCCGTCGAGGGACAGGTACACAAGTGCTTCGGTCCTGGCGATGCCCGCAATCGTGCCGAAGACGACGGTGAAGTCATTGGGCTGAAAGCTCACAGAATGGCCCACGTGACGCCGGTCCAGCTCTCCGGCAGGAATGGCCTTCTCGGACGGATTTCCGTTGTATTCCATGTACTTCCCCTATGCGTTGAGATCAGATACATAAGAAGTCTATAAGGATACTTAGCTTTTGGGGCCAGCGCACGTCATCGGGCTCCACCGGAAAACCGGCCGACTACTGCTTTCCGTACTTCTTGTGCACGGCCTGCTTACTGACGCCCAGGCAAAGGGCGATCGCTTCCCAGGACAAGCCCGAGTGCCGGGCGGCCCGCACCAGCGAAGCCTCCCTGCGACCCACTTCCTTTTGCAACTCCGCAACAGCGTAAAGAGCCTCAGCCGGGCCCATCCCATCCATTGATCCCACCAGGGTTTTCATTCGGTCCACCTCCATGCCGTCAACCATAATTGACGAAATGGCGATCGTCAACCTTAGTTGACTTCGATATAGAAGGAGGGTGCTGGACCCTGATCACGCGAAGGCTTTGTACATGGTCCGCTGCGGTCCGGCACTACCGCCCAGATAACGACCCGAGTCCACGAAACCGGCCTTCGCATAAGCGGCCAGACCTGCGCGGTTGCGCTCGTTGACGGAAAGAACGACGCCGGCCTGTCCGCCACCCAGCCTCGAGGTCAGTTTGCGCGCCTGCTCCGCAGCGGCCCGCGCAGCCGAAGTACCGAGTCCGCGCCCCTGGCTTTTCGTGTCGATGAGGAATCCCCGCAGCAACCACACCGACTCGTCATCGGGCCAGCCTGCGAGCGTGGCAGCTCCGGTCTGGAGGGTCAGCACACCAACAGCGGCTCCCCCGGCCTCAATGACGTACGGGAAGCGGGATTCTTCTTCCAAGGAGATCAGCATCATGCGCAGTGGATCTCCAACGAACTCCCGCTGGCCCGGTTCCACCGCCAACTCCGCGACCGCGCCAAGCTGAATGGCGCGGGCGTCGTCGTCGAGCATTTTGAGGGGAATCAACCAAACGTCCATACGCTCGTGAGGATCAGCGTGTATCAAAAAATCGTCCTCTGGTTCGCCTTCAAGCATTAACTGGATTTCTCATCCTTCAGTTGCCGTAGAACTCTTTTTCGAAGACACCCCGGGCCCGGCGACTAAGCCGCAGATAATCCTCCTCGAAGTGACCCGCGTTCCCGGGTTCATAGCCACACCAGCGAGCTACAGCCTCCAGGTCCTTCCGTGATGACGGTAGGAGATCCGAGGCCCGGCCCGTCACAATGACGTTGGCGGAGCGGATGCGGCTGGCGAGTCGCCACGCCTCCCGCAGGAGCGCGGCGTCCTCCTCAGCAATGAACTCCAACTTTTCCGCAGCAGCCAATGCGTCCAGGGTTGACGATGTTCGCAGCTCCGGGTGCTCTCCGGCGTGCTGGAGCTGAATCAGCTGAACCAGCCATTCAACATCGCTCAAGCCGCCACGGCCAAGCTTGACGTGCCGTGCGGGATCAGCGCCACGGGGCAAACGCTCGGACTCCACCCTGGCCTTGACACGGCGGATCTCACGGACGTCCTGCTCCGCAAGGTGCTCGGGGTACCGGATGGGATCAATGAGGCGTAAGAAGTCAGTGGCAAGCTCGTCCGAGCCTGCCATCGGGCGGGCCCGCAGGAGGGCTTGCGCCTCCCAGATAAGGGACCACCGCCGGTAGTACTCCGCATACGACTCCAAGGACCGCACCATAGCGCCGTTCTTGCCCTCCGGACGGAGATCTGCGTCCACCATGAGCACCCGTTCGGCCATGATCGCGGGCTTCAGCGGCTGGGTGAGGAAGCTGGAAACCTTGGCAACTATGGTAGTCGCTTGTTCCTGAGCCTCGGCATCGGAGAATCCGGCACGGGCACGGTGAACGTAGATGACGTCAGCGTCCGAGCCGTAGCCGATCTCCCGGCCACCCTGCCGCCCCATCGCCACCACCAGGACGTCAGTTTTCAGCGGACCCGTCGCCGCGACGACGGACTCCGCTACATGCAATGCACCAAGAACCGCAGCCCGATCAGTTTCGGACAAGGCCAAGCCCACGGCATCCTGATCGAGCAATCCGGCGCTATCGGCGATCGCGGTACGCAGGATCTCGCGACGTCGGATCAGCCGGATCAGCCTCATAGCGCTCTCGGGATCCGCATGGCGGGAGAGCTTGGAACGGATTTCCTGCCACTGGGCTTCAAAAGGTATTGGTGCCAGTTCTTTGTCGCTGCCCAGCCAGGCAACGGACTCCGGAGATACTTCCAACAGGTCCGAAATTAGCCGGGAATTGGCCAGCACCTGGCAAAGCCGCTCGGCGGCCGCTTGGGAATCGCGGAGCAGCCCCAAGTACCAATGGGTTGTGCCGAGGGCTTCACTGACCCTGCGGAAAGCGAGCAGTCCGGCGTCGGGGTCTACACCTTCGGCAAGCCATCCCAAAAGGATCGGCAAGAGCTGCCTCTGCAGCGCAGCGCGTCGGCTGACACCCGCGGTAAGTGCTTCAATATGCCGCATGGCACCCTGGGGGTCCACATAGCCAAGTGCGGCAAGACGGCCTTGGGCAGCCTCCGGGCTGAGCTTCGCGTCTTCGCTGCTCAGCTTTGCTGCTGTGTTGAGCAATGGCCTGTAAAAAATTCGTTCATGGAGTTCGCGGACGGCCTTCTTGGTCTTTTGCCACGTGGCCATCAGCTGGTCCGGATGCGGCCGCTCCAGGGCGAACGGACCCAGGACGGCCTTGGCCAGGAATCGCTGGGCGTCCTCGGACACAGGCATGAGGTGGGTCCGACGCAGCTGGAAGAGCTGGATTCTATGCTCCAGCAGGCGCAGGTAGCGGTATGCGTTGTCAAAAGCCGCGGCGTCAGCGCGGCCTATGTAACCCCCGGCAGACAGAGCGGCGATGGCAGAAGTGGTGTCCCTGCGACGAAGGGACTCGTCAGACTTCCCGTGCACCAACTGCAGCAGCTGAACCGTGAATTCAACGTCCCGGAGGCCGCCGCGCCCCAGCTTGATCTGACGCTGCTCCTCGGCTGCCGGGATATAGTCGGTCACCCTTCGGCGCATTGCCTGGACCGACTCCACAAAACCTTCCCGGCCCGCGGATGCCCAGACAAGGGGCTCTACGGCCTTCTCATAGCGCTGCCCCAGCTCTCTATCACCGGCAATGGTCCTTGCCTTGAGCAGTGCTTGGAACTCCCAGCTTTCGGCCCACCGTGCGTAGTAGCTCAAGTGCGAGGGCAGAGTCCGCACCAACGGGCCGGATTTCCCTTCCGGACGAAGATTGGCATCGACTTCCCACAGCCCAGGTTCCGGCGCTGAGGAAGAGATGGCCCTGGAAATGCCGGAGGCAAGGGCAGTACCGATGGTGGACGCGCGGGCATCGTCCAACTCCCCTGATTCAATGACGTAGATGACATCGACGTCGGAAATGTAGTTCAGCTCCCGGGCGCCGCATTTGCCCATGCCAATGACAGCAAGCCCGACGTCGGCAATCTCGGCCGCGGTGAACTGTGCCGCAGCTTCGGCCCGGGACACCGCGAGGGCAGCTTCGATGGCTGCCCCGGCAAGATCGGCCAGCTCCGCCCCGACCGATGGCATGAAGTCTGTTGGCGATGCAGCGCAGATGTCCTTGATGGCCAGCTCAGTCAGACCACGGCGGTACGCACTCCGTAGGGCCGCATAGGCTGGCAGCCCGGTCATTCCGGCCACCGGGCGCTGTGCGCCGGGCTCGGCTTTCACGGAACGCAGCAGCCCTGCCCGGAGCTCTTCATGGGAGGCCTGCACCGGTTCCGGACTGACCCGGACATTGAACACATCCAAATGCTCCGGCCGCCGCATAAGAAACTCCCCCAGAGCCTCCGAGGCACCCAGGAGCCGATACATGGGCTCGCTGGTGTCCTGGTCAGCCGCGGCAAGCTTCCTGAGCTCCGGATTCTTCTCGATGAGCCGGACCAGTGATTGGAGTGCAGTATCCGGGCTTGCTGACAGAGAGAGCCCGGCGAACAGGGCATCCTCATCTATTCCGTCAAGTTCCGGGGCAGCGAGAAACCGTTCGCCTTTTTCCAGGTCACTGAATCCGGCTGAAATGAGCCGACGCGCTAGGCTCATTGGCCCGGCCTAGAGGATGCCGAGGTTGCGCTGCAACTCGTACGGCGTGACTTGGAGGCGGTAGTCCTGCCATTCTGCACGCTTGTTGCGCAGGAAGTGTTCGAACACCTGCTCCCCCAGGATCTCGGCCACCAACTCGGATTCCTCCATGGCCCGGATGGCGTCATGGAGGCTGGCCGGCAACGGCGCATGTCCCATGGCCCTGCGTTCCGCGGTGGTCAAGGACCACACATCGTCTTCGGCTGCCGCTGGAAGTTCGTAGCCTTCCTCGATGCCTTTCAAACCGGCACCCAGCAGCACGGCGTAGGCCAAGTAGGGGTTGGTTGCGCTATCGATCCCCCGGTACTCGATGCGTGCCGACTGGCCCTTGCCCGGCTTGTACAGCGGAACGCGCACCAATGCCGAGCGATTGTTGTGGCCCCAGCTCAGGTAGCTCGGGGCTTCGCCGCCGCCCCAGAGGCGCTTGTAGGAATTGACGAACTGATTGGTGACAGCCGTGAATTCAGGAGCGTGCTTGAGGATTCCGGCGATGAACTGGCGTGCGGTCTTTGAGAGCTGGAACTCGGCACCGGCTTCGAAGAACGCGTTGGTGTCGCCCTCGAAGAGCGAGAAGTGGGTGTGCATGCCTGAACCGGGGTGGTCCGTGAACGGCTTGGGCATGAAGGTGGCGTACGTACCCTGCTGAAGGGCCACTTCCTTGATGACCGTCCGGAACGTCATGATGTTATCCGCGGTCTGAAGCGCGTCCGCATAGCGGAGGTCGATCTCGTTCTGGCCCGGCCCGGCCTCGTGGTGGCTGAACTCCACCGAGATGCCGACGGATTCGAGCATGGTGACTGCGGTGCGGCGGAAGTCCTGTGCTACGCCACCCGGCACGTGGTCAAAGTAGCCGCCCTCGTCCACGGGAACTGGCGCGCTGTCCGGGCCCAGGTCCTTTGACTTCAACAAGTAGAACTCAATCTCGGGGTGGGTGTAGCAGGTAAAGCCCATGTCAGCGGCCTTCGCAAGGGTCCTCTTCAGGACGTTGCGGGGGTCCGCGGCGGACGGCTCGCCATCGGGGGTAAGGACGTCACAGAACATGCGCGACGTCTGCTCCGTCTCTCCACGCCACGGCAGGATCTGGAAGGTGGACGGGTCCGGCTGGGCGAGCATGTCGGACTCGAACACGCGGGCCAGGCCTTCAATGGCGGAACCGTCAAAACCCAGGCCTTCTTCAAAGGCGCCCTCAACCTCAGCCGGCGCAAGCGCCACCGATTTGAGCGAACCCACGACGTCGGTGAACCACAAGCGTACGAAGCGCACGTCACGCTCTTCGATTGTCCGCAGAACGAACTCTTGCTGGCGGTCCATAGGGCCTCTTTTCCGATTCAGTGTCCATGCCGCTGGTTTCAAGGAGTAGAAGCCACGGCAGCTCAGCCTTCACTCTACTAACAGTTCCGTGCTAATGCCGCAGCAGTAGCTGCGCGTAACACAGCGTTTACAAAAGGTGACGCCGGGCACACTGGTGGCAGCCGCCGTCGGCACCGCTTAGGCTCTATCCATGGCCCCGAGCAACCTTCCTGAGTCCACCACGCCCGCCGAAGTTCCCGCACCTTACGGCACGGGGCCTGCAGCGGCCGCCGACGTGCCGTCGGCGGCGGGCAGGAAGCCCATCGGCAGGGTCCGGATCCACCACCTTCAGCAAGCCAAGGACAACGGCGAGCACTTCGCCATGCTGACGGCATATGAGCAGTACACCGCCGAGATTTTTGACCAGGCCGGGATTGAAGTCCTCCTGGTGGGCGACTCCGCTTCGAACAACGTGTTCGGCAATGAGACGAGCCTTCCCGTCACTGTGGAGGAGCTCCTGCCCTTGACGCGGGCTGTAGCCAGGGCGGCCAAGCGGGCGCTGGTGGTGGCTGACCTGCCCTTCGGCAGCTACGAAGTGTCCCCAGCCCAGGCGGTTGCCACCGGCGTCCGGTTCCTCAAGGAAGGACTGGCACACGCCGTCAAAATTGAAGGAACCGCTTACTACGCCGAAACCGTCAAGGCCATGGTCCAGGCAGGAATTCCCGTCATGGCCCACATCGGCTTCACTCCCCAAAGTGAACATTCCCTAGGGGGATACCGCGTCCAGGGCCGTGGCGATGACGCCCAGCGGCTCGTGGACGACGCCATCGCCCTGCAGGACGCTGGCGCCTTCAGTGTCCTGATGGAAATGGTGCCTGCCGAGACTGCAGCCGTTGTGGATGCAGCCCTGCGGGTGCCCACCGTCGGTATCGGCGCCGGCAAGAGCACCACCGGGCAGGTCCTTGTGTGGCAGGACATGGCAGGTTTGCGGGGTGGCAAGATGGCAAAGTTCGTCAAGCAATACGCAGATCTTCGCACCACATTGAGCGATGCCGCGGTCGCCTACGCGGAGGATGTCCGATCCGGACAGTTCCCCGGACCGGAGCACTCCTTCTAACCGCTAATCGTCATCCTGGGCGTCCCAGGCGTCATTGCGGGCTTTAACCTTCTCCAAGGCGTGCTCAGCTTCTTCCCTGGTTTTGTAGGGGCCAATCAGCTGGGACCAATCAGACATAGCGTCTTCTTCGATCTCGTGCGTCTTGACGTTGTACCAGTACTCCGTCACGTCTCCTCCTCGATCCAGGGGCTATTGGACGCGTAACGTTGGCGGGGTCACAGGAACCCGGCCACGCTTTGTTACTTACGTCTCTTGTGTGCCTTATATGATCAATCTATGCCTTCTCTTGCCTCGACTGCACCCATCGGCGCCCTCACCCCGGGAACCATCAGCCCTGAACGACCCGTGCCGGCGTCGATTCCCAGGCCGGAGTATGTAGGCAAGAAGGCGCCAGCCAAGTTCACCGGATCCGAGGTGAAGTCCCCGGAGACCATAGAGAAGATCCGGATTGCGGGGAAGATTGCCGCGCAAGCAATCGTCGAGGTGGGCAAGCACATCCAGCCCGGCGTCACCACAGACCAGCTGGACCAAATAGGGCATGAGTTCCTTCTGGATCACCATGCCTACCCCTCCACGCTCGGTTACCGTGGGTTTCCCAAATCTCTGTGTTCCTCCCTCAACGAGGTCATTTGCCACGGAATCCCCGACTCGACCGTGCTCCAGGATGGCGACATCCTGAATATTGACATCACAGCCTTCATCAACGGAGTGCATGGGGATACCAATTACACTTTCCTGGTTGGCGACGTGGACGAAGAATCCCGTTTGCTGGTTGAGCGCACGCAGGAGTCGCTCAACCGGGCCATCAAGGCCGTGGCCCCAGGCCGCGAAATCAACGTAATCGGCCGAGCTATCCAGTCCTACGCCAAACGCTTCGGCTACGGCGTAGTGCGGGATTTCACCGGCCACGGCGTGGGCGAGGCCTTTCACACAGGCCTCATCATTCCGCATTACGACGCAGCCCCGGCGTACAACACCGTGATCGAGGCGGGCATGGTTTTCACCATCGAACCCATGCTGACCCTCGGCACCATCGACTGGGAGATGTGGGCCGATGACTGGACGGTCGTCACCAAGGACCACAAACGCACAGCCCAGTTCGAACACACCCTGCTGGTCACCGAGACCGGCGCGGAAATCCTTACCCTTCCCTAAGCTCTCCGGAAGGTCCCGCAGCCCGGGCGGCTGCGCCATGCCCATCCCCTCCTGCCATGATCGGAAATGCATTGTCCAAGAAGGATGAGAAGAACCACAAGAACGCCCCTTTGATCGGTATCGACATCGGCGGCACCGGCATCAAGGGCGGCATTGTCGACCTGAAGAAGGGCAAACTGATTGGCGACCGCTTCCGCGTTCCCACTCCGCAGCCCGCCACTCCGGAGGCCGTGGCCGAGGTTGTCGCCCACATCGTCGAGGAACTCTCCAGCCGCCCCGACGCTCCTGCGGCCGACTCACCGGTGGGTGTCACTTTCCCCGGCATCATCCAGCACGGAGTGGTCAACTCTGCGGCCAACGTGGACAAGACCTGGCTCAGCACCGACATCGATGCCACGTTCACCAAGCGCCTCGGCCGCCCCGTAGAGGTCATTAATGACGCCGACGCAGCGGGGCTTGCCGAAGCCCGTTACGGAGCCGGCGAGGGCGTGGACGGCACAGTCCTGGTGATCACGCTGGGCACCGGCATCGGATCGGCCTTCATCTTCAACGGACAGTTGGTCCCCAATGCCGAGCTCGGCCACCTGGAGGTTGACGGACACGACGCCGAGACCAAGGCATCCGCCGTGGCACGGGAACGCGATGGGCTCAGCTGGGACGAATACGGGGTCCTTCTCAACCGCTACCTTCAGCACGTTGAGTTCCTTTTCTCCCCCGAACTCTTCATTGTGGGCGGAGGCATTTCCAAGCGCTCCGACGAGTACTTCCCGCATCTTGACCTGCGGACCAAAATCGTCACGGCAAAGTTGAAGAACGACGCCGGGATCGTGGGTGCTGCGCTCGAAGTCGCCTTGCACCACAAACTCGCAAAGTAGTTCCAGCGTGGCAGAACAGCTGCCGGCTGCCCGGCCCACCGAACGCGGAGTGGCGATTGTCACTGGCGCCAGCCGCGGGATCGGTGCCGCCGTGGCCCGGGCCGCGGCGGCCGTCGGCTACCTCGTAGTGGTTAATTACTCTGCAGACAGCGAAGGCGCAGAGTCAGTGGTCAACGACATCCTGGCTCAAGGCGGCAAGGCAGTCAGCGTGCAGGCCGATATCAGCCAGCCCGCCGACGTCGGGCGTTTGTTCGACGTCGCCGGCAGCTGCGGTGCGCTCACCGCCGTCGTCAACAACGCTGCCATCACCGGCAACCTGATTGGTCCACTGGCTGACGTCCCTGCAGCAGTAGTGCAGCGCGTTGTTGATGTGAACATCTCCGGAATGATGTTCATGTGCCAGGAAGCAGTCCGGAGGCTCACAACGCACAACGGCGGCAGTGGCGGATCCATCATCAATATCTCGTCCACCGCCACCAAAGCCGGTTCACCGGGAACCTGGGTCCACTACGCGGCCACCAAGGGCGCCGTTGACGTCCTGACGGTTGGTCTGGCAGCAGAAGTGGCCAAGCAGGGCATCCGTGTCAACGCCGTTGCCCCCGGCAGCACGAACACCGGGCTCCACGCAGCGGCCGGAATGCCGGACCGGGTGGAAAGGCTCAACCCAACCATTCCCATGGGTCGCGGAGCCGAACCGGAAGAGGTGGCTGCGGCCGTCATGTGGCTAATGTCGGATGGGGCTGGCTACATTACAGGTGCTGTGCTCCCCGTATCTGGCGGACGCTAGCGCCTGACCGGGACAGGCCGGCCCGGATTGGTGCCGGTGGCGGCTGCGGCTTCCCCTCCGCTGCCGCCACCGGAGTTAGAGCGGGCTCTTTTCCGAACCCGTGGCTTCTTTGGCGCCTGCCTTGGCTTCGTCTGCCTCATGGCGCAGCAGCGAGATGGCCGACTCAAAGTCTTCCAAGGACTCGAACGCCTGATAGACGCTCGCGAAACGAAGGTACGCCACTTCATCCAGCTTCCGCAGCGGGCCCAGAATCGCCAAGCCCACCTCATGGGCATCGATCTCCGCCGCGCCCGAGGAACGAATATTTTCCTCGACTTCCTGAGCCAGCATCGCCAGATCGTCTTCAGTGACCGGACGCCCTTGGCATGCTTTGCGGACTCCGCTGATGACCTTGATCCGGCTGAATGGTTCACCAACGCCGGACCGCTTGATGACGGACAAGCTGGTGGTCTCCACAGTGGTGAAGCGGCGTCCGCACTCAGGGCATTGGCGGCGGCGGCGAATAGCGGAGCCATCGTCAGCCATGCGGCTGTCAACGACGCGGGAGTCGGGATTCCGGCAGAACGGACAATACACGCTGGGCCTCCCCTGACAGCTCCGGCACGGACTCGGAAACGGCAGGACGCCGGATACGCAAAAGTGCCGGAAGATTCTCTTCCGGCACCAGTTTACGGGCCGCCCCACCGTAATGACAAGCGTGTAACTACTACATGTAGTACGGGGTACCCATATATGTAGTGGTCAGTTAGGTGCTGGTCAGGACTTCTCAGGACTTCTCAGACTGCTTACGACCCCTCAGTGAAGCGGATCCGGACGGCGTCTCCGTGGCCGGGAAGGTCTTCGGCACCTGACAAGCTCACAATATGTCCGCTGACCTGCTCCAGTGCGGCGCGGTCATAATTGATGACCTGAACTGCACGGAGGAACGTCGTGACATTGAGTCCTGATGAGAAAGCCGCCGTCCCGCTGGTGGGCAGTACGTGATTGGAACCGGCGCAATAGTCCCCCAGGCTTACCGGGCTGAAGTCGCCCACGAAGATCGCCCCCGCGTTACGGATCCGCGATGCGACTGCCGCCGCATCTGCCGTCATGATTTCCAGGTGCTCAGCGGCGTACGCGTTGCAGACTGCGATCCCCTGCTCAAGATCGTCCACCAGCACCACACCGGACTGCGGTCCGGACAACGCCTCGAGGACCCGGGAACTGTGCTTGGTTGCAGAGGCTTGCCGGGCCAGTTCACGCACGACGGCGTCGGCCAGCTCCGGGGAGTCCGTCACCAGGACGGAAGCTGCTTTGGGATCATGCTCGGCCTGGCTAATGAGATCAGCGGCCACCAAGGGGGCCTGCGCAGTGGAGTCGGCGAGGATGGCGATCTCGGTAGTTCCGGCCTCCGAGTCAATGCCCACCACGCCCTTCACGAGCCGCTTGGCTGTGGCCACAAAGATGTTGCCGGGTCCAGTGACCACGTCAACGGGCTCAATGGGCAACTCGCCTCCGGTACCCGGAACGCCGTAAGCAAACGAAACAATTGCCTGTGCACCACCGATGGCGTACACCTCATCGATGCCCAGGAGCTTCGCGGCGGCCAGGATGGTGGGGTGCGGAAGTCCGTCGAAGTCTTTCTGCGGCGGGGATGCCAACGCAATGGACTCGACGCCCGCCGCAACCGCGGGGACCACGTTCATGATCACCGATGACGCCAGAGGGGCCAGTCCGCCGGGAACGTACAGCCCTACGCGCCCCACCGGAATCCAGTTCTGGCTGACAAGAGCGCCGTCGCCAAGCTGAACGTCAACGTTGGCAGGGCGCTGCTGGTCAGCAAACTGCCGTGCACGGTTGATGGATTCTTCCAAGGCGGCCCGAACCTTCGGATCAAGTTCGTTCAGGGCCTTGGAGAGCGCCTCTGCCGGGACCCGCGGGTGGGACTGTTCCACACCGTCGAATTTCCTGGCCAGTTCACCCAAGGCGGCAAAGCCACGGCTTCGGACATCGGAAATGATGTTTAGGACCTTCTGCTCCGCATCCGCCATGGTCTGATGCTGCGCCCTGGGAACCGCTGCACGCAGCTCCGCCAGGGAGAGGTGGCGGCCCCGGAAATCGATGCTCCGAAAGGCAAGGGCGTCAGTGGAAGGGGCGGAAGTATCCGGAGAAGTGGTCACCCGGCTATTTTACGGGCTTCTTTGACAGAACCCCGAACAGGGCCAGGACGAACGTGATGAAGGCAATGGCAGCAGGCCACAGGACCAGCACAGCATAGGAGCGAAGCGTGAAACCAAACCCGGAGCCAAGTGCCGGATCCGGGGCCGGACCCAGTAGCTGGCCCGTCAGTAGCCCGACCAACCAGGCGATAAGAGCCCCTAAAGCACCGCCAACAAGGGCAAAGGTCAAGCGTCTGCCCGAACCCTCCCCCTGCAGCTTCCCGTCAAGCATGACGCCGGTGAGGCAGCCTGCCAGCAACATCAGGGCTCCGAGGACCAAGTCTCGTGGAAGCCAGGAATCAGGATTGGCCGCATTGGCCAGATCCGGATTGCCCGAGACCAGGTTCAACCCGCCCGGAGCCAACAGCCACCAGACCACCCCGGCCACCACGCCCAAAGCAGCCGGAAGTACCAGCCACAGCACATCCTTCGGCCGCCGGGGTTTCGTGGCGGGCAACGGTTCTGAAACGGGTGGGACGTGCGCGGTGGGCTCGGTCATGCAACTCACCTTAACAAAGGCTCACGCCTACCCAACAAAATGTGGGGCTCGCCGGATGGGAGGAATACCCTGAAGGTGAGAAGTACCACCGCCACAGCCCAGGAGAACACCCACGTGTCCAGCGAACCATCCGGCTACGATCAGACCTTCCGGGAAATGTTCCGTCGGCATGCCGCCGGAGTGGCAATCATCACGGCGAACCTGAACGGAAGCCCGTTTGGATTCACTGCCACGTCCGTGGCCTCCCTGTCAGCCGAACCGCCCCGCTTCACCTTCAATATGGCCAGAAGCTCCAGTTCCTGGCCGGCTGTGGCCAACGCGGAGTACATCGGAGTTCACATGTTGGGGCTGGAAAACCAAGCCCTCGCCAATCGCTTCGCTCGGACCCGCGATCGGTTCGACGGCGACCACTGGGAGCCGGGCCCCCACGACGTCCCCATTCTCAAGGACGTCAGCGGCTGGCTCGTTGGCAGAATCCAAATGCGCCTGTCCTTCGAGAACAACGCAGTAGTGGTGGTGGAGGTGGTTGATGGGCAAGTGGGCCAGGACGGCACTCCCCTGCTCTACCACGGCGGCGCCTACAGCAAGCCCGCCCCGCTCGACTACGAAATCTAAGGGCTGAGGATTCCTGCGGCGGCCAGCCTTGCCAGGACCTCTGTATCAGTTATCCAGGTGTATCAGTTGCGCAGGTGTATCAGTTGTCCAGGCAGGCCGGACCCAGCAGCACCTTGAGGTCCCCGAACAGTGATGGGCTGGGGTTAACCCTCATATGGACCGGCAAGCCCATAACCTCTACCTTCGTATCGCCCATCAGTTTGAGACGGACTTCCGAGTTTCCGCGGTGAGTGCGCAGCACATCCCGCAGGTCTGTCACAACTGCTTCGGTGGCCTTGAACGTAGGAATGGTGATAACCACCGGACCGTTCACGCTTTCGCTGAGGTCCGGGACGGAAAGCTCCATGCAATTCAGGGTGACCGCACCGTCATCGCGGCGCTGCAACCGTCCCTTGACAACAACAATCAAGTCCTCGGCCAGGACCGAGGCTATGGGCCCGTACACCTGGCCGAAGAACATGACCTCCATGGAAGCGCCGAGGTCCTCGATCTCTGCCCGGGCGTACGCGTTTCCGCTGGCCTTGGCGATCCTGCGGCTCAGCGAGGTGATCATGCCCGCAATGGTGACAATGGCGCCGTCGTGCGGTCCGTCCTCAGCGATGATCGAGGTGATGGACTGTTCCGCGTGCTGGCTGAGGACGCCCTCCAATCCCTGCAGGGGATGGTCTGAGACATAAAGGCCCAGCATGTCCCGTTCGAAGGACAGCTTGTCCTTCTTTTCCCACTCGGGCAGATCCGGGATTTCCGTTGTCAGCGACGCCTCGGGCTCCTGGTCTTCAAAGCCGGCGAAAAGATCGAACTGGCCAATGGCCTCATTGCGCTTGAGCGTGATCACGGAATCTATGGCTTCTTCATGGATCATCGCCAGAGCCCGCCGGTGATGGCCGAGCGAGTCGAAGGCCCCGGCTTTGATCAGCGATTCGATGGTGCGCTTGTTGCACACCACGGCCGGCACCTTCAGGAGGAAGTCCTTGAAGGACGTGTACTTTCCTTCGGAAGTGCGGGCGGCCACCATGGCATCCACCACGTTGACACCCACGTTGCGAATAGCGCCCATACCGAAGCGGATGTCCGTGCCCACAGGGGTGAAGTTCAGCGATGATTCGTTGACATCCGGCGGCAGGACCGTGATGCCCATTCGACGACACTCGTTGAGGTAGATGGCGGATTTGTCCTTGTCATCACCCACCGACGTCAGAAGTGCCGCCATGTACTCCGGCGCGTAGTGCGCCTTCAGGTAGGCCGTCCAGTAGGAGATCACGCCGTACGCGGCCGAGTGGGCCTTGTTGAAGGCGTAGTCGGAGAACGGGAGCAGAATGTCCCAGAGCGTCTTGACAGCGGCCATGGAGTAGCCGTTGTCCTGCATACCTTGGGAGAAGCCGGCGAACTGCTTGTCCAGCTCGGACTTCTTCTTCTTGCCCATGGCACGACGGAGGATGTCTGCTTGGCCGAGAGAGTAGCCGGCCAGCTTCTGCGCCACAGCCATGACCTGTTCCTGGTACACGATCAGGCCAAAGGTTCCACCCAGGATTTCCTTGAGCGGTTCTTCCAGTTCCGGGTGGATGGGGATTACTTCCTGAATCCCGTTCTTGCGCAGAGCATAGTCGGTGTGGGCGTTGGCACCCATGGGACCAGGCCGGTACAGCGCAAGGACTGCGGAGATATCTTCGAAGTTGTCAGGCTTCATCAGCTTGAGCAGGGACCGCATGGGTCCACCGTCGAGCTGGAACACACCAAGGGTGTCACCGCGGGCCAGGAGCTCGTAGGACGGAGCGTCATCGAGTTCCAGGTTTTCCAGGTCCAGGTCAACGCCGCGGTTCATCTTGATGTTTTCCAGGGCATCGGAAATGATCGTCAGGTTCCTCAGGCCCAGGAAGTCCATCTTGATCAGTCCGAGGCCCTCGGAGGTCGGATAGTCGAACTGGGTGATGACCTGGCCGTCCTGGAAACGGCGCATGATGGGGATGACGTCGATGATGGGGTCCGAGGACATGATGACGCCGGCGGCGTGAACACCCCACTGGCGTTTCAGGCCCTCGATGCCCAGCGCGGTCTCGAAGACCTTGGCGGCCTCGGGATCGGTAGCGATCAGCTGGCGGAAGTCCCCTGCCTCGCTGTAGCGCTTGGACTCCGGGTTCTGGATGTCGGCCAGCGGAATGTCCTTGGCCATGACGGCAGGCGGAAGGGCCTTGGTGAGTGTCTCGCCCATGCTGAACGGATAGCCGAGCACACGGGAAGAGTCCTTGAGCGCCTGCTTGGTCTTGATGGTTCCGTACGTGACGATCATGGCCACGCGCTCGTCGCCGTACTTCTTGGTGACGTAGTCGATCACCTCGGAGCGGCGGCGATCATCGAAGTCGACGTCGAAGTCAGGCATGGAAACGCGGTCCGGGTTGAGGAAGCGTTCAAAGATCAGGCCGTGCTGCAGCGGGTCGAGGTCGGTGATGCGCATGGCGTAGGCCACCATGGATCCTGCACCGGAACCACGGCCGGGACCTACCCGGATGCCATTGTTCTTGGCCCAGTTGATGAAGTCGGCAACCACCAGGAAGTACCCGGGGAATCCCATGGAGGTGATGACACCGAGCTCATAGTCAGCTTGCTTGCGGACCTTGTCCGGAATGCCCTGGGGATAGCGGTACTTCAGACCGGCGTCCACTTCCTTGACCAACCAGGAGGTCTCGTCTTCACCGGGAGGACAAGGGAAGCGCGGCATGTAGTTGGCGCCGGTGTTGAAGGAAACTTCGCAACGCTCGGCGATGAGCAGCGTGTTGTCGCAGGCTTCAGGGTGATCGCGGAACAATTCCCGCATTTCCTGCGGAGATTTCAGGTAATAGCCACTACCGGAGAACGCAAAGCGGGAACCGCCGTTATCGTACGTCGGTTCCAGGAGCGTGGAACCGGACTGAATCGCCAGCAACGCTTCATGGGCCTTGGCATCGTGCTCATGGGTGTAATGGAGGTCATTGGTGGCCACGAGTGGCAGGTTGAGTTCCTTGGCCAAGCGCAGGAGGTCGCCGGTGACGCGCCGTTCAATGTCCAGCCCGTGGTCCATCAGTTCGCAGAAATAGTTCTCCGCTCCGAAGATGTCGCGGAACTCTGCTGCAGCCTCCACGGCTTCGCGGTACTGCCCCAGGCGCAACTTGGTCTGGACCTCTCCGGACGGGCATCCGGTGGTGGCGATCAGGCCTTCGGAGTAGGTGTTGAGCAGTTCCCGGTCCAGCCGCGGCCACTTACCAAAGACAGAGTCCAGGGAAGCAATCGAAGAAGCCCTGAAGAGGTTCCTCATGCCCACGTTGTTGTAGCTCAGCAGCGTCATATGGGTGTACGAGCCACCGCCGGAGACATCGTCCTTACGCTGGCTTTCGTCGCCCCAGCGCACACGCTCCTTGTCCCCGCGGGCGGTGCCGGGTGTTACATAGGCTTCGACGCCGATGATCGGCTTGATGCCCTTGTCTGTGGCTTTGCGCCAGAAGTCGAACGCCCCGAACAAATATCCGTGGTCAGTCGTGGCCAGGGCCGGCATGCCCAGCCGTTCGGTTTCATCGAAAAGCTCACCGAGCCGGGCAGCTCCATCCAGCATGGAGTACTCAGTGTGGGTGTGCAGGTGGACAAACGAATCATTGCTGGAAGTCACCACGACAGTCTACCGTCCCGTGTCATACAGAAATCGGACCCGGGCAGTGAAATCCGTCTATGCGGAGCCAGTGGCCAGCAGATCCAGAGCGTACTGGAGGTCCGCCGGATATTCGCTGCTGACTTCCACCCAATCGCCGGAGCGGGGATGGGTAAATCCAAGTTGACGGGCGTGCAGCCACTGACGGGTGAGACCAAGGGTGGCAGCCAGGCGGGGGTCCGCTCCGTAGGTGAGGTCGCCGGCACAAGGATGCCGCAGCGCTGAGAAGTGGACGCGGATCTGGTGGGTGCGCCCCGTTTCCAGATGCACTTCCACCAGGGTCGCCTTACCAAAAGCTTCCAGGACCTCATAGTGGGTCACTGAGGGTCGGCCGTCCTCGATGACGGCGAACCGCCAGTCGTGGCCGGGATGCCGTCCGATGGGGGCGTCAATGGTCCCCTGAAGAGGATCGGGCAGTCCCTGAACAACTGCGTGATACACCTTGTCCACGGTGCGTTCCTTGAAGGCCTTCTTCAGCACCGTGTAAGCGTTCTCGGTCTTAGCCACCACCATGACACCGGATGTCCCCACATCCAGCCGGTGAACAATCCCCGCACGCTCGGGCGCTCCCGACGTAGAAATCCTGTAACCTGCTCCGGCAAGGCCTCCCACTACTGTGGGGCCCACCCAGCCTGGTGAAGGGTGGGCTGCGACCCCCACCGGTTTGTCGATGACAACGAATTCGTCGTCGTCCAACAGGATCTTCAGGCCTTCCACAACTTCCTCCACGACTTCCAGGGGATCCGGCCGCTCGGGAACCGTGACATCAAGCAATGTACCGGCAACGAGCTTCGCCGATTTACCCAGCGCAACTCCGCCGCTGGTGACGTTTCCTTCTGAAATCAGCAGCGCGGCAGCAGAGCGGGAAATGTCCAGAAGCTGTGCCAGTCCGGCATCAACTCGCGCCCCGGCCAGCTCCTCGGGAACCACTATGGATTTACTCACCAGCGGGCTCCCCGTTGGTGCCGCCGGCGGATTTGGCATCTTTGGCCGGCTTTGGCGCTGCCACATGACGGGTTCCGTCCATGCCAACCCCCCGCAAGGTCAGGAGGCAGATAATGACGACGCCGGACACCACCGCCGAGTCTGCGATGTTGAAGATGGCGAAGTTCGGCAGCTGAATGAAATCCACCACATGTCCCATGGCGAAAGACGGCTCGCGGAACAAGCGGTCGGTCAGGTTGCCGAGGGCACCGCCAAAGAGCAGTCCCAGGGATAGCGCCCACCAGACCGAGCCCACCTTTCGCAGCTGAAAGAGAATCGCCACAGAGACCACAGCCATGACGATCGTGAAAACCCACGTCACATTCTCGCCGATGGAAAATGCCGCCCCGGAGTTGCGGATGTAGTACCAGTGCAGCAGCGGAGGCAGCACCGGAATGCGCTCACCCTCCGTCATGGTGCTGGTGACCCAAAGTTTGGTGAGTTGGTCAAAAACGTAGGCGAACACGGCGAAGCCGGCAAAAAGCCAGAGCATGGCAGGACGCCACTTACGGCGTCCGGCAGGCGTCGGCTGTGTGGCCTCAGCGGTGAAGTCGTCGGTCATAGTGCTTTCATTCGGGAAGCGTGCGGGCTGCTGTCGGTCTCTTAACAGAGAAAGCCGGCGGCCGAGGAGTCCTCAGCCACCGGCTTTCAGAATACTTGCTAAACGTCAGCGGTTGCTTCGCCAACCTCAGGGGCAGCGACGGAACCACGGGCGTCAAGGTCGCGGAGCTGACCTTCGATGTAAGCCTTCAGGCGTGAACGGTAGTCGCGCTCGAAACCACGGAGCTGCTCAACCTTACGCTCAAGAACGGAGCGCTGCTGCTCAAGGGCACCAAGGATCTTGCGGGACTTCTCCTGGGCGTCGTTGACGAGGCTGGAAGCCTCGATCTGAGCCTCGGCAATGATCTTTTCCTTCTGCTGCGCACCGTCGGAAACGTGCTTGTCGTGCATCTGCTGCGCCATGGCCAGCAGACCTGCAGCGGACTCAGCGGACGTGGTGACGCCATTGCTTGCAGCAGGTGCTTTCGGAGCTGCAGCAGCGGCTGCTGCCTTCTCGGCTTCCTTCTTCTTGGCATCTTCTGCGGCCTTGGCTTCGGCTTCCGCCTTCGCCTCAGCTTCCTTGTCAACCTTGACCGGGGCCGGAACCTTCTCGACGACCGGAGCCGCAGCAGTTGCAGCGGGAACGGCCGAACCGGCCTCGCCGAGCTTCTTGCGAAGTTCGTCGTTTTCCTGGTTCAAGCGGCGAAGTTCCACCACGATCTCGTCGAGGAAGTCGTCAACCTCGTCCTGGTCGTAGCCTTCGCGGAACTTGGTCGGCTGAAAGCGCTTGTTGACAACGTCTTCTGGCGTCAAAGCCATCTGGTCACCTCGTTGGTCTAGTTAGTCAGTAGGCCTTCCGGCCGTTCAAAACTACGGTACCTAAATATCATCTTGTTCCTCCAATTCAACACCATCGTGTTGATTTGGAGAATTTGCGGCCTATGGACCATCGGTGGCCCGGGTTCCGCGGAGCAACTACGCCAGGCTGTTGGTCACTGCCATGGCTATGCTGACGGCAATAATCAGGATCAAGAACCCAAGATCCAAGGAGATTCCGCCAAGTTGGAGGGGCGGGATCAGCTTCCTGAGCCTGCTAAGGGGAGGATCAGTGACGGAGTAGACCACATGAGCTGTAACCAACGCCACACCCCTGGGCCGCCACTGGCGGGCGAACATCTGGACCCATTCGAAGATGAGTCGGATGATCAGGGCGATGAAGAACAGCAACAACACAATATAGATAAGGCCGAAAACAATGCCCACGAGTTAGCTCAGATCTCCCACTTGTTCCGGAATGCCGATCGGTCCCTACTATTGCAACACAGATGCCAGGCGGGTTGACCCGCCTGGCATCTGCAAAAGACTGTTGTCAGCTCTGGTTGAAGAAGCTGGCCTGCGTCTCGCTGGCCTTTTTGTCGTCCCCGATGACCTCAACGTACGACGGCGACAACAGGAAGACCTTGTTGGTCACCCGCTCGATGCTGCCGTGCAAGCCGAAGACGAGGCCGGCGGAGAAGTCCACAAGCCGCTTGGCATCGGACTCACCCATGTCAGTGACATTCATGATGACCGGAATGCCATCCCGGAAGCTCTCGCCAATGACCTTTGCGTCGTTGTACGAACGAGGATGGACGGTGGTGATCTGCCTCAGGCCCGAGGCATCTTCGCGGCTGGATGCCGCACGCTTGATGGGTGTCACGGGTGCGCGGTATTCCTCTTCGGCATCTACAGTGGGCATTTCACGGACAACTTCCCGGACGGGAGCGGGCGCACGGCGCTCTTCCCGTTCCTGTGCCTGGGGGCGTTCTTCATCGTGCTGCGTGGCGACGGACTGCTCAGATTCGTAGTGTTCATCGCCGTCGGCGAGCCCAAGATAGATCATTGTCTTGCGCAGAGCGCCAGCCATGGTGCACTCCTATCGTTTCTGCAGTAGGCGGGCCGCCATGACTTGACATATTGGAACCCCGGCCCGTCATTCCAATACTTTGACGCTACCCCACGGCCGGACGGGAACCGAGAATATCGGAGCCAATTCTCAGGTGTGTCGCTCCGAACTTCACGGCGGCTTCCAAGTCCTGACTCATGCCGGCGGATATACCTGTTGCGGCCGGATGCACTGCGCGGAGCGCTTTGGAAATCCCCGCGAGTCGCTCGAAGGCCACATTCGGATCAGCCCCCAAAGGCGCCACGGCCATCAGTCCGGACAACACCAGACCGTCCGCCAGCTCGATTCTTTCCGCGAGCATCTCAACATCGGAGGGCGTGGCGCCGCCCCGGTGTGCGCCGGCGTCGTCATCCAGGCTGACTTGGATGAAACAGTCAAGATCGCTGCGCCCCGTGGCATCCTTCTCCCTGGCGACGGCCTTGGCCAGAGCATCAACCAGCTGCACGCGGTCAACAGACTGGACCGAAGCAGCATACTTGACCACCGACTTTGCCTTATTGCTCTGAAGCTGGCCGATGAAATGCCATCGGACGTCAATCCCGGAGAGTTCAGCAGTCTTGGAGGCCGCTTCCTGGTCGCGGTTCTCGCCGACATCCTCGACACCAAGTGTCACCAGGCGGCGAACATCGGCCGCCGGATGGAATTTAGTCACCACCACCAACCGCGGCAGGTCAAGCCGTCCTGCAGTGCGGGTAGCGACGTCAATCCGCTGCCGCACCACCTCCAGCCGAGCCGACAGCTCAGCCGTGCGGGGATCACTGGATGATTCTTCCCGTTGTTGGTTGCCGTCTTCGAGGCTAGTCATGCGTCCACACCAAACCTGCAAATCGACCGGTCCGGGAGTCCCGCCGGTAAGAGAAAAGGGAGTCGTTTTCACGGGTGCATTCCCCCGAGTACTCCACGGGGACATCCAGTGAGTGCAACTGCGCGCGTACACCCGCCGGAAGGTCAAGGGCAGGTGTACCCCACGATGTGGAGGACCACGCTTCAGGTATTTTTTCTGCCACCTCGGCACGCAGCTGTTCGGGGACCTCGTAACACGAGCCACAAATGGACGGTCCGAGCCAAGCGCTGATATCAACAGCTCCCCGACGCCGCATTTCCGCGACAGTTGCGGGCACCACGGCTGAAGCGACCCCGGGACGCCCGGCATGGGCAGCAGCCAGGACGGGGCTGTTGTTGGAGTCGCTACCAACCAGCAGAACCGGAACACAATCGGCTACCATCACGGCCAAAGGCTGTGCTGATAGCCCGGGGATTGCAGGCGGGCGGGCGACTGCATGCTGTCCAGACGGTACAGGGGCAGCGGAGACCATGGCATCAGCGGTTGGTCCAGGTCCATGAGCTGCAATGAACTCCACATGATTTCCATGGACCTGGTTCATGTACTGGAACTGGCGCGTACGCGAACCGTCCGGGCACAAGCCGAGAGTGTGTTCCACCCGGGCACGACGAACCATCACTTCCGTGGGGTCGTCCTGTACGTGGAGAGCCAGGTTCCCGGCGCCTGTATCCGTGAAGGCTACAGAAACGCCGGGTCGTACTTCATTTCGCCACCAAAACACCTGGTACTGACTCTTTCGAACCGCGGCTTACTTCAGGAAGTCAGGAACGTCGAGATCATCGGAGCGGCTGCCCGAAAGGTCGGGTTCAACAACTGCAGGGAGGTCGACGTCAAAGCCGGAGTCCGCAGGCAAGGCCGACGGACGCTGCTGGCCCCAGTTGCTCAGGCCTGCAGCACCGATACCTGCCGTGGCGTGCTGCGGGGCTGCAGCGTTGGACGGCGCACTGCTCGGAGCAGCAGGCCTTTCCGAAGGCACCGGGTTCTGGGCCGGACGGGACTGATCCATGGAAGGCGAGGTTGCTTTGACGTCGTCGAAGCCCGCTGCGATGACTGTCACGCGAGCCTCATCTCCCAAGGCGTCGTCAATGACGGCACCAAAGATGATGTTCGCTTCGGGGTGGGCCACTTCCTGCACCAGGCGCGCGGCTTCATTGATTTCGAACAGGCCCAGATCGGAGCCGCCCTGAATGGACAGCAGGACACCGTGGGCGCCGTCAATGGAGGCCTCCAGGAGCGGCGAGGCGATGGCCAGTTCCGCAGCCTTGACGGCTCGGTCTTCACCACGGGCGGAACCGATGCCCATGAGGGCAGACCCCGCGCCCTGCATGACTGACTTGACGTCAGCAAAGTCAAGGTTGATCAGGCCGGGAGTGGTAATGAGGTCAGTGATGCCTTGGACACCGGACAGGAGTACCTGGTCCGCAGAGCGGAAGGCGTCCAGGACGGAGACATTGCGGTCGCTGATGGACAGAAGGCGATCGTTCGGGATCACAATCAGGGTGTCGACTTCGTCGCGGAGGGCGTCAATTCCAGCCTCGGCAGAGCCTGCACGGCGCCGGCCTTCGAAGGTGAAGGGTCGGGTCACGACGCCGATGGTCAGCGCACCGAGGGAGCGGGCGATGCGCGCGACCACGGGAGCACCACCGGTACCGGTGCCACCGCCCTCGCCTGCCGTGACGAAGACCATGTCAGCACCGCGGAGAACTTCTTCGATCTCGTCGGCGTGGTCTTCTGCTGCCTGCTTTCCGACCTCCGGGTTCGCTCCTGCACCCAAGCCACGGGTGAGCTCACGTCCGACGTCGAGCTTGACGTCGGCGTCGCTCATGAGCAGCGCCTGCGCGTCGGTGTTGATGGCGATGAACTCGACGCCCCGAAGGCCGACCTCGATCATACGGTTGACTGCGTTCACGCCACCGCCGCCGATGCCGACGACCTTGATGACGGCCAAGTAATTCTGCGGTGCTGCCACGTTTCGTGCCCCTTGCTTGTGTCCTATAGCGAAACTGATCGAGTCCAACTTGAATCCTTGGACCTTAACCCTCTAGTTGAAGGTTATAGTTATGTCAAGTAACTCTACTGCGACGGTATTTCCTCTGGTTCCCACATGCAATCTCCGCTTGCGCGTGTCGTGTGATTGCCGTGAAATAAGGCCACCGCCGGCCCGCAGGTTACGTTCTCAATACTGCCTATTTTGTGAATGGATGCCGGGGAACACTGACGTCGTAGATACTGACCGGGACCTTTGGGTCCGCCGGCATCCTCAGCAACGCCTCGAGTGCCTTGGCCTTCAGTTCCCTGTCCTCGGCATTGCCCCAGACTACCGTCTTTCCGTCCACCAGTTTCAGCTCAACGGCGTCAGGCGAGGCTGCAGAGGCGGTAGACATCCTGGCAAGGATGTCCGCGGGCAGGGTGTCCAGAACAGCGGCAATCGCCTTGAACAACTCCGTGTTGGTGGTGCCCACGCCAGCGTCGATCAACGGCAGGGCTACGGCGGCCAAATCCTGCGTCGCTCCGAGTTGAACGCCATCTACATCCACCATCACGTAGCTGTCACCCTGCTTGAGCAGTGCCACAGGAACGCGCTCGTCCACGTGCACCAGCAACTCGGACGGCGGCCGTGCTTCCATGGTTGCCGAACGGACCTGGACAAGTGGTTTCAGGAGCTCGTTGATCTCCTGTTCGCTGACTTGCGGCAACGGCTTGCCTTCCAAGCCTGACAGCGCCTTTTGCACCGCATCCGGCGTCACAAGCGATGTTCCGTCCACGGTTATTGTGCGCACTGCCAACACGGGAGAAAAGATGGCCCCTGCGATCAAGGATCCGACCACCAAAGCCACCATCGAGAGCGTCCAGAGCACCAGTCTCCGCTGACGTCGGTTCCTGGGCTCAGGAAAAGCAATGACGTTGTCAGTCCCTGGCGCCTTGCCGGCCTTCGCGGCACCGCCAGGCTTCGAGGGGCGACCCGACGCCACCGGGGCCTTGAGGTCAGTGTCAACAGATCGTTGTGCACTGATGACCTCCATTGGGTCACCTCCGGACCTCTCCGCCTTGCCGGGGCGCGGCTCCGTGGCCGGTTTGAAGGTGGGTTTCCGGGTGTTAGCCATCCAATGCCGCCACGATGGCAGGCCCGTAGGCAGTGACGTCTCCGGCCCCGACCGTCAGGACCACGTCGCCGTCGCTTGCAGCGTCCACCACGGCGTCCACGGCTTCACCGGCTGAAACGAGCCGGCCGTTCACCAAGTGATCGGTGATCAGCGTGCTCGTGACCCCCGGGATGGGATCTTCGCGGGCAGGATAGATGTCCAAAATCAATGCGGTGTCCGCCAGGTCCAAAGCAGCGGCGAACTCCGTGGCGAACTCACGGGTCCGCGAAAACAGGTGCGGCTGGAATAGGACGTGCACCTTCTTGCCGGCGGCCACTGAGCGCGCTGCCGATAATGCTGCGCGGACCTCGGTGGGATGGTGGGCGTAGTCGTCATAGACCCGCACTCCCCTGCCCTGGCCTTTGAACTCAAAGCGACGTGAAGCACCGGTAAAGTGGCCCAGCGCAGCCGCGGCAGCGCCCGGTTCCACGCCGAGTTCGACGGCGACTGCGAACGCCGCTGCGGCGTTCAGGGCGTTGTGCCGTCCCGGCACTTGCAGTTCAAGGCCATGGACGGCTCCGCCCAGGGCAACGGATACATCGCCCGGACCGCCGTCATGAAGCCGGACATCGGCAGCAGATGATGTTCCGTACGTCAGGACGCGCGTTATCCCCTTTGAGGCTGTCCGTTCCGCCAAGGCCAGGGCACCGGCGTCGTCGGCGCATGCCAGCAGGACGCCGTTGGAAGGCAGGAGCGCGGCGAACTCATCAAAGGACGCGAAGACGGCCTCCGGTGTTCCGTAGTGATCCAAGTGATCCGCTTCGACATTGGTAACCACCGCAATCAACGGACGGTAGTTGAGGAATGACCCATCCGACTCATCGGCCTCTGCCACGAAAATATCGGATTCACCGTGGGCTGCGTTGACGCCCAGTGCCGGCACGTTCGCGCCGATCGCGAAGGAGGGATCCAGACCGGCTTCCTTGAGGAGTACCGCAACCATCGACGTAGTAGTGGATTTGCCGTGGGTACCTGCCACGGTGACAACCCGGTGCCCGGCCATGGTGGCGGCCAAAGCTTCCGAACGGTGAAGCACGGGCAACCCGGTCTGACGCGCCGCCACCAACTCCGGGTTGTCGTCCCGGATGGCTGAACCAGCCACGACCGTCTGGGCATCGCCCAGGTTTCCGGCGTCGTAGCCGACCGCAATACGCGCACCTGCCACGGCGAGGTCACGCATCACGGGCAGGTCTTTGACATCGCTGCCGCTGACGGGGATGCCCCGCGCCACCATAATGCGCGCGACGGCGGACATTCCCACTCCGCCGATTCCAATGAAGTGGACGCGTCCGAGGGACTCGAGCCGGGCGATGCTGGTGGTCATGCGGATACCGCTTCCAAGACAAGATCAGCCATCCGCTGATCGGCGTTTCTGATACCAAGTGCTTCGGATTTCCGAGCCATGTCATTGAGTTTGCTGCGGTTTGTCAGCAGCGGAATCAGTTCGGTCCGGAGCCACTCCGGGCTGAGATCCTTGTCATCGATCATCAGTGCACCGCCTGCGGCAACCAAGGGGGCGGCGTTCAGCGCCTGCTCTCCGTTCCCGATGGGCAAGGGCACGAACACTGCGGGGACTCCCACAGCCGCTACCTCGCTGACGGTGCCGGCACCGGCACGGGCCAGAATGACGTCGGCAGCGGCGTAGACGTTCTCCATGCCGTCCACGTACTCAACCTGCCTGTAGCCGTCGGCGGCGAGGAGTCCGCCGTCGTCATCCTTGACGGCTTTGCCTTTGCCCGTGATGTGGAGGGTCTGAATACCGGCAGCGGCCAGTGCGGGGAGAGCTGCGGTGATGGCACGATTGATGCTCAACGCCCCTGAGGAGCCGCCTGTGACGATCAAGGCCGGACGGTGGGCATCAAGCCCCAGCGCGGCCTTTGCCGCAGGCGCCGCAACAGCCCTGTCCACTTGCGAGATAGCCCGGCGCATGGGCATTCCCACGTGGCGGGCCCCCCTCAAGCGCGTCCCGGCAAATGCCACGGCAACATGCTTGCTGAACCGGGCGCCGACGCGATTAGCCAGGCCGGCCTTCATGTTGGCCTCGTGGATGACGATGGGGATCCGGAGTTTGCGTGCAGCAAGGTACATGGGCGTGCAGACGTACCCGCCCACACCCACCAGAACATCCGCGCCGGAGGCCTCCAAAATGTGCCGGGCCTGCCGGACCGCGCCGCTCAAGCGGGCGGGCAGCTTCAGGAGGTCCGCTGACGGCCGCCGCGGAAAGGGAACACGGTCGATGGTTGCGAGCTGGTACCCGGCCGCCGGGACGAGACGGGTTTCCATGCCCGACGGCGTCCCTACAGCCAGGATGGCGGCCTCCGGACGTTTGTCCTTGATGGCGTCGGCAATCGCCAACAGCGGGCTGACGTGACCGGCTGTCCCGCCGCCGGCAAGGACGACGGACAACGGCTTGGGCGCGTTTGCGGAGTCAAAAGTCATGAAGTGCTAGGTACGCTTTCGTGCAGTCTTGGACATGAGGCGCGGGAAGAATCCTGAACGCTGCTGCGCCGGCAATTGGCCGCGGGCCAAAGACAACACTACGCCCACACCGCAGAGGGACATGATCAGCGCGGAGCCACCATAGGAGATGAACGGAAGGGGCACCCCCACCACAGGAAGAAGTTGGGTCACCACCGCCATATTCATGCTCGCCTGGCCGAGCAGCCACACCATGATTCCACCAGCCAGCGTGCGTTGGAACGGGTCGGTCTGCCTCACGACTACACGGAAGATGGCGATACCCAGGATGGCGAACAGGACCAGGACCACGATGGTTCCAACAAGTCCCAGCTCCTCGCCAATAATGGCAAAGATGAAGTCGTTGTGCGCCTCCGGCAGCCAGTTGTACTTCTGCCGGCTTTGGCCAAGGCCCAATCCGGTCCAGCTCCCCTGTGCGAGGCCGTACATGCCATTGGTTGACTGGAAATCGAAGTCAAACTGCTCGGTGCACTGCGTGGAGGCTGTTCCCAACCACGAGGTGATCCGGCAGATCCGGTTTTGGCTGCTGATGGTCCCCAGGACGGCGCCCAGGGCGCCAACCGCGCCGGCAATGGCCAGCATGCGGCCGGGAACGCCGGCGAAATACAGCCCGGCAGCGGTAATGGCCGCGATGACGATCACAGTTCCGAGGTCGTTGCCCAACATCACCAAGGCAATGACGAGTCCTGCACCGGGAACCACCGGAATGATGACGTGCATCCAACGGTTAAGGAGTTTCTGCTTCCGCGCCAGAACGGCAGCGATCCACACGCAGAGGATTAGCTTGGCCATCTCCGAGGGCTGGAGGGTGATACCTCCAATGTCGATCCAGTTCTTGTTGCCGTTGACGGTGTTGCCCATGACCTGGACCAAGGCTAGGAGCACAATGACGGCCCCCAGCGCCCACCAGGAGAGTTTCTTCATCCAGTTCACGTTGGTCCGCGAAATGACGTACATGGCGATGAGTCCAACCACACCGAAGAGCGCCTGCTTGAGGGCATCAGCATAGGGCGACTTGCCCTCGGAAATGGCTTCAACGCTTGACGCGGACAACACCATCATGATCCCGATCGCCGTCAACGCGAGGGCGCAGCCGAGAATCAGATAGTAGGTGGAGCTGTTAGGTGCCTTGCTCTTTCCTTCAAGGCTCTCCCAAAAGCCACGCAGGTGTCCGCGGAGCCCTGAGGGGCGGCTGCCGTCACCTGATGCCGGCTTGGGCTTCCCGTCCCGGGGTTCTTTGCCGCGGGTGCGGGTGGGCGTGCTGACCATTGTTACTCCTCGGTGGTCGGTGCCTGCCCTTCCACAAGCTCGCGAACTGCCAGGACGAAAGCGTCGCCACGGTGAGCGTAGGAAGAGAACTGATCCATGGATGCAGCCGCCGGTGCCATCAGCACGGTATCGCCAGAGGCAGCCACCTCGGCCGCCGATGCCACTGCCCGGGCCATGATGGTCTCACCGTAGATAGGCGAAGCTGCGTCTCCGGCTGCGGTCTGCACTCCTTCAGTGTCGCCCTTTGAAGGCGCGATCACGGGGACATCGGGTGCGTGTCGCTGGAGGGCCCCCTCCAGTGCCTCAGTATCAGTTCCGATAAGGACTACGGCTTTGAGCCTGGGCGCGTGCTCTTTGACGAGGTCGTCGTAGTTGACGCCCTTGGACAACCCGCCGGCAATCCATACAACCTTCTGGAAAGCCGAGAGTGCCGCGGAGGCTGCGTGCGGGTTGGTTGCTTTGGAGTCGTTGATCCACAAGACGTCTTTGTGGTTCGCCACCAACTGGATGCGGTGGGCACCTGGCAGGTAATTGAGGATGCCTTGTTTCACGGATGCGGCATCAACTCCGTAGGCCCGCACCAGGGCCGCCGCCGCAAGGGCATTGGCCACCATGTGGCGGGGTGCCACCGGGCCAAGATCGGACATTGAGGCAAGTTCCGCGGCAGAGTCTTTGCGTTCGGCAATAAAGGCCCGGTCAACAAGGAGGCCATCCACCACGCCCACCATGCTGATGGCCGGCGTGTTGGTGGTGAAACCGATGGCCCGGCATCCCTCAACGACGTCGGCGTTTTCCACCATACGTTCAGTTTCAATCTGTTCGGCGTTGTAGATCGCCGCCTTTTGGGTGTTCTCGTACACCTTGGCTTTGTCCGCGAGGTAGGAGGCGTAGGATCCATGCCAATCAACATGGTCCTCGGCAACGTTCAGGCAGACGCTCGCCACAGGAGACAACGAGTGGCTCCAATGCAGCTGGAAGCTGGAGAGCTCAACAGCGAAAGCATCGTAGTCCACCGGATCCCGGAGTGCGTCAAGAATAGGGGTGCCGACGTTTCCCACGGCGATTGCTTTGAGCCCGGCCGCCTGCAGCATGGATTCGGCCATGCCAACCGTGGTGGTCTTGCCGTTGGTACCGGTAATCGTCAGCCAGTCCGCGGTCTTGCGCCCTGCCCGCTCCCTCAGCCTCCAAGCGAGTTCGACGTCGCCCCAGACTTGGATGTGCTTGCGCTTGGCCGCGGCAAGCAGGGCCTGATCCGGGCGCCATCCTGGCGACGTGACCACGAGGTCCGGCAAACTTCCGTCGATCAACGGGAGAGCCGTCACGGCTTCCTCCCCTAACAGCACATCAACGGCACCCACGATCTTGAGGGTGTCGGCCTGGGCCTTGGCCTTGGCGCTGGTGGCTGCGTCAACCACAACAACTTTTGCGCCGAGTTCGATGAGTGTGTCGGCTGCAGCGAAGCCGGAGACACCTATACCTGTCACCACAACGCGCAGACCTGACCAGTCGGCATCCCAGCTGGTCAGTGTGCTGAGCCTCTCAGCGTTCGATGACAGAGTTTCCGGGCTTTCGTTCACAGCAGCACCACCCATTCAGCGTAGAAAATTCCAAGGCCCGCAGCCACAAAGAGCCCGGCGAGAATCCAGAACCGGACCACCACCGTAACTTCTGCCCAGCCCTTCAATTCAAAGTGGTGTTGCAGCGGAGCCATCTTGAAGACGCGTTTCCCGCCGCTCAGCTTGAAGAAGCCCACTTGGATGATGACGGACAAGGTAATGAGTACAAAGAGCCCGCCAATGAACGCAAGCAGGAGTTCGGTGCGTGAGAGGATAGCGAACGCCGCAACGGCACCACCAATGGCCAAGGAACCTGTGTCACCCATGAAGATCTTGGCAGGTGAGGTATTCCACCACAGGAATCCCACCAAGGCGGCACTCAGAATCGCGGCCAACAGGGCGAGGTCCATGGGGTCCCGGACCTGATAGCAACCGCTGCCGGCTTCCCGTGGTGAGCCGCAGGCCTGGTTGTTCTGCCAAATTCCCATGATGGTGTAAGCGCCGAAGACCATGATGGACGCTCCGGCAGCCAGGCCGTCCAGGCCGTCGGTCAGGTTAACGCCGTTGGTAGCTGCGGTGATGATCAAGTTGGACCAGAGCACAAACAGGATGGCGCCCACTACTGTCCCGCCGAACGCGAGGTCCAGCCACGGAATGTCGCGCACCAGGGAAATTTGCGTGGATGCGGGCCGCAGGCCGTCCTCGTTGGGGAACTGAAGGACCAACACCGCAAAGATGATGCCCACAGCTGCCTGCAGGATCAATTTGGCGCGTGCGTTCAGGCCAAGGCTGCGCTTGTTGGAAATCTTGATGAAGTCATCGAGGAAGCCAACAAAACCCATGCCCACCATGAGGAACAGCAGCAGCAGTCCAGATGCCGAGGGGCCGGCGGAGGCCGGATTCATGATCCACATGATCAGGTGTGTCACGAAGTAACTGATCAGTACCGCGGCCACCACTACGGTTCCGCCCATGGTGGGCGTGCCGCGCTTGGTGTGGTGGGACGTCGGTCCGTCGTCCCGGATGAATTGTCCGTAGCTCTTGGCCACAAGGAACTTGATAAACAGGGGCGTCCCGATCAGGGCCACCAGAAGGGCGACGCCAGCGCCGATCAAAAGTGCAATCACAGCAGCTCGTTCCCTTCGCTTGCGGCAGCTTCATCCGCGTTGTCTCCGGTGGGCTCGGCCCGTGGAGGTAATGCTATCCGATCACCCAAATGCCGAAGGCCCACACCGTTGGAGGACTTGAAGAGCACCAGGTCGCCGGGCTCCAGCTCATTTTGAAGGAGCTCGTAGGCTTCTTCCACTGTCTCGGTGAAGGAACATTCGTCACCCCAGGAGCCTTCCTGGATGGCGGAGACGTAGAGCGCACGGGCTTCACGCCCCACCACCACCAGCCTGGAAATGTTCAGGCGGACCACTTGGGTGCCCACTGCAGTGTGTTCACGGATGGAGTCCTCGCCCAGCTCTAGCATGGCTCCCAGAACTGCCCAGGTCCTTCTGCCTTGTCCCAGGTCCGCCAGCGTGCGCAGGGCAGCCCGCATCGATTCGGGGTTTGCGTTATAAGCATCGTTGATGATGGTGACGCCGTCTTCACGTTCAGTCCGTTCCATCCGCCAGCGGCTGGCTGCGGACTGGGAGCTGAGCGAGGATGCGATGTCAGCGGCCGGGATGCCTGCGGCGAACGCGGCGGCGGCTGCTGCCAACAGATTGGTGACATGGTGACCACCGATCAGGCGGCTTCGCACCTCAACGGCCGGGCCGCCGTCGGGCAGTACCAAATCAAAATCAGGGAAGCCTTGCTCATTGACCACAACGTTGCGCGCTTCCACTTCTTCAGTGGTGGCCGGCGAGGCCGTGAAGCCCAACACTTTGGCCTTGGTCCGGGTGCGCATGGCAGCGACGCGGCCATCAGCGAGGTTGATCACAGCCGTGCCGCGCTCCCCCAGTGCTTCCACCAATTCGCCCTTGGTCTTGGCGATGTTCTCAACGCCTCCGAATTCACCGGCGTGGGCCGTGCCAACCACCAGAACCACACCGATGTCCGGCTTGACCATCTCGGCCAGGTACTTGATGTGGCCCAGGCCGGTAGCGCCCATCTCGATCACCAGGAAGCGGGTTCCGGCGTCCGCGGCAAAGACCGTCAGCGGCACACCTACCTCGCCGTTGTAGGAGCCTTGCGGCGCCACCGTGGCTCCGGCGGTGGACAATACACCGGCAAGGAGGTCCTTGGTGGTGGTTTTGCCCGCAGAACCGGTGATCCCTATGACGGTGAAGTCCTCGCCGCGGCTCTTACGCTCAGCACGGATGCGGCTGACAGATTCCGCTGCCAGCTCGCCCATGGCCACCACAGCGTCGTTAACCACGACGGCGGGATAAGGGCGGCCGTCGGCGTCGGTCACTTCACGTTCGGCGAGAACCAGGACGGCACCGCGTTCGAATGCGGCATCGACGAAGTCATGCCCATCAGCGTGCTCGCCGGGTTTGGCCACGTACAACGATCCGGGCGTCGCTTCCCGGGAATCAGTGACGACGGAGGTGGGGACGATGTCCGGATCTCCGGTCAATCGGCCATGGGTGATGTCGGCGATCTCCGCCGCAGTAAGTGCAATCATCTCGGTTTAGGACTCTATCCGCTGGTCCGTTGAAACGCTGAATCCCTTGGATGTCAAGGCGGCCCGCAACTCCACCCTGTCGTCCAAGGCAAGATTCACGCCCTTGACCTCCTGCCACACCTCGTGGCCACGCCCGGCGATGAGGATGGTGTCGTCTTTGGTGGCCACGTTGACGGCCAGTCTGATGGCGGCATCCCTTGGATAAGACTCGATGATTTCGCTACTCAGCTCCTCGGAGTCCCGTGCAGCGTAGGCGCCCTGGAGGACCTCGGCCCGGATGGCTGCTGCGTCTTCGTCGTGGGGATCGTCATCGCTGATGATCACGACGTCGGCCAGGCGGGCAGCGATTGCGCCCATGGTGGGCCGCTTGCCTTGGTCGCGCTGGCCCGTTGCACCGAAGACCACGATGACCCGCGATCCCTCTTTCGGAGAACGAACGGCTTCCAGGGCACGGGACAGAGCGTCCGGATTGTGGGCAAAATCAACAACCGAGGCAGGCTCTGCTGAAACGAGCTGCATGCGTCCGGGGACCGCAACAGTGAAGGGGTCATGCGCATCCAAGGCAGTCTGGAGCGTCTTTTCGTCGACGCCGGATGCCAGGACCATGATCGTAGCCAGGGCTGCATTGGCCACATTGAAGTCTCCCGGCAGGCCGGTGTGGACGTGAAGGGTTCGGCCGTCGACGTGCCTGAGCTCAAATTCCGACCCCAGCCCCCGCGCCGTGATGGACCCAACGCTCCAGTCGGCGTCGGCGCTGCCCTCAACGGGGGGCTTGGTTGCGAGGGTGGTTACCGGGATGTCGGCTGAATCGGCCAGCTTGCGGCCCCAGTGATCGTCCACTGTGACCACCGCGCGCCTGGCCCTTCCGGCAGTGAAGAGTTCCGCCTTGGTTCGGAAGTATTCGTCCATGCTGCCATGAAGGTCCAGATGGTCCTGGGTGAGATTGGTGAAGCCGGCAACGTCGAACATCACTCCGTCCACCCGGCGGAAGGAGATCGCGTGGGATGAAACTTCCATGGATGCCGCGTCCAAGCCCCGTTCGCGCATCAGAGCCAGCAACGCATGGACATCCGTGGACTCCGGGGTCGTGAGGAGGCTGGGGATCGCCGCCCCGCCCGCAAGGATCTCGATGGTCCCGATCAGGCCGGGCTTCTTCTTCAAGGCGCTCAGCAAGGAGTTGATGAAATAGGTGGTGGTGGTCTTTCCGTTGGTACCCGTAACCCCGTACAGAGTCGGGAACCCGCCATCCGCCGGCTGGCTGCGATAGATCAAGGCGGCCAGGCGTCCGACGGCGGTACGCGGCTCGGCGACAATGAGTACCGGTACGGGCTGGTCACCTGCAAGCGCCAGCTGGCGCGCTCCGGCGTCGTCCGTCACGACCGCAACCGCACCTGCGTCAATAGCCTGCGGAACGAAGTCCGCACCATGGCGGGAGGCTCCGGGCAGGGCCATATAGAGGTCGCCGGCTTCGACAGCCCGCGAGTTGAGGGAAATGCCCGTCACTCCCCTGTCCTGGCTGGCGGCAGGAACGGCAACACCGAGTGTTTCCGCGATGGTGGCCAACGGTACTGCAGCCACGGATGCGGGGCGAAAGCCGCTCTGGCCGGCGTCCGGGGTCGTGGCGCTGGTAGCTGCCTCATGGTGCTCTGACACGTGGTTCTCCGTTGGTGCTCGTGGAACGACCGGCTTGGGGCCGGCGGCGCCCAGGCCGTTGGTGGTGGATCGATATTTAGCCGAAACAGACGCCCAAGAAGCTTACTTGACGAACTGCGGCAACCGCGCGGGCGTCCCGGTGGACGGGGCCACGTTGTAGGTCCGGAGGACCTGGGACATCACGGACCGGAACACCGGCCCATTAGTGACGCCATAGATGTTTCCTTTGGGCCGTTGGAGGACGACTTCCACGATGAACCTCGGGTCATCCATGGGGGCCATGCCCACCATGGAGGCCGTGAAACCGTCAAAGCCGGGCAGCCCATCCTCGCGGGGTGCCTGGGACGTTCCCGTCTTGGCCCCCACCCTATAACCGTCGATGGCTGCATCCTTGATCTGCCCCTCGGTCACGGCGCTTTCCAGGATGTCCCGGACCTGCTGGGCAGTTTCCTTGGAAACCACTTGGCGTGAGTCCTTCGCGGGAACTTTCTGTTCCTCACCCTCCGGAGTGATGTAGCTGTCAATAAGCCTGGGCTGCAGCATCACGCCATCATTGGCAATACTCTGGAAAGCACGCACTGTCTGGAGTGTCGACTGGGAAACGCCTTGACCGAAAAGCACCGTGTACTGCTGGCGGTCATCCCACTGCTCGGGCTTGGCCAGTATGCCGGTAGCTTCCGCTGGAAGCCCAATATCCGTTTGCTCTCCAATACCGAATTTCTTCAGCCAGTCGTACCGTTGTTCCTTGGTGAGCCGGCTACCGGCCATCACCGTTCCGGTGTTCATGGACCACCCCAGGATTCCGGCAAGGGTGCGCTCTTCAGTGCCGTGCTCAAAAGCATCGGTGAACGTCTGCCCGTCAATGGTGTAGGCCGAAGGGATGGTGAAGTGGTCCAGGGGAAATGACTTCCCCTCCTCGATCACGGCCGCGGCGGTCATCATCTTCTGCACGGAACCGGGCTCATAGGCGGCTGTTACGGACCTGACGCCGCGATCCTTGGCATCGACTTTCCCGGGGTCGTTGGGGTCCGGCGCGTTGGTATCGGCCAAGGCAATGAGATTGCCCGTTTTGGTGTCGATCACAATGATGGAACCCCACTCGGCGTTCATCTTGTTGACTTGGCTCTGGATGGCCTGCTGGGCAAAGTACTGGATATCAGTGTTGATGGTCAGTTTGACGTCGCTGCCATCGACGGCCGGAGTGAGTTCATCTGTCGCCACCGGAATCCTGAGTCCGTCAGCACCTATTTCGAAGACACGTTTACCTTCTACACCACGAAGAATCTCGTCCTGCGTTTGCTCTATACCAGCCTGGCCGCTGGTTCCGTCCTTGAGGAAACCGACCACACCTCCGGCGACGCTGCCGTTGGGATAAACGCGCTTGCTGACGCCTTCCGCGCTGAGTCCGGGGATATACAGCTTCGAGATCCGGTCTTCCAGCTCCGGCTTCACGTCCTTTGCCACCATGAAGTACTTCTTGTCTCCGGTCAGTGACGTGCGGATGGTGCTTTCGTCTGCCCCCAGAAGCCCAGCGAGGTCGGCAATCCCTTGATCTCGGGTGATCTCGTCCAGCTTCTCGGTCTTCTCATTGAAGCGATGGAAGGTTTCTGTCCCGGTGTTGACCGTCTGGTCCACCACGATGTTGTACCGGATCACACTACTGGCCAGCACTGTGCCGTTTGCGTCCACGATCTGTCCCCGCTCGGCAGGGAGTACCTGCGGAGTCAGGCGGCTCGCCAAGGCGGCTTCAGCCATGCCGCCCATGTCCAGGCCCTGGACCATGAAAAGCTTGCCGCCCACCACCAGCAGCAGGGTCAGCATGATGCCAAGGCCAACGCGCAACCGCTTTCTTGCCGCCGGCGTCTTCGTTTTTGTCGATGTGCCGGGGTTCTTTGCCACGTTGATTCCTTGCTGCTGGCCCTGCTTCGGTGGTCTGACGATCTACTGCCCTGGTGCCTTCTGCCGGGGTGCCGGTACCGATCCCCCGTGGAGTTCAACAGGCGGGGCAGCGGCAGGGGACGCGGTGGGTGCTGCCGGGGTGGACGGCGTTGCTGCCGGAGCCACCGGAGCTGCTTCCGTAGTGCGGCTTTCCAAGGGGTCTTTGGTTGTCACCGACGGAACCACATCAATCAACCCCTCAACGGCCGGGGCTGCAAGCAGGGCACCGGGGTTGTCTCCCTTGACCGCCGGTGATGCCTTGCCGGTCACTGCCAGGGTGTTCAGATCGATCTGACCCTTGACCGTGGAAGCAACCATTCCCAATTCTGCTGCCTTCGCAGCCAGGTTCTGCGGAGCTTCGTAGTTCTGCTTCTTCTGTGTCAGGTCCTGGTTTTCCTTATTCAGCGTTGCAGCTTCGGCTTTCAGCTGCACCAATTGGTACTGCGCCGTGGACACGGAGATGTTCAACACCAGAACCGTCAGGAGTGCGGCCGCCATCGCCACAAAGCAAAGGACGACGAACGGCGTCCTCCGCTTGCCCGGGGCACTGCGTACCACCGACAAGGGTGTGCGGGCTTTGCGACCGGTTTCGGCCTTCTCCGACGGCGCGGAAAGGCTGCCGGCAGGGTTACCCACTGTGGAGGGCAAAATCTTCGCTGCGGCGTTGCTCATGCGTCTCTCCTCGGTTTGATACGCTCCACTGCCCTCAGCCGGGCAGACGCCGCACGGGGATTTTCAGCGATTTCAGCTGCCGTAGGCACTTCCGTGCCCTTGGTGATGGTCCTAAGTTCGGGTTTATGTTCTTCAAGCTCCACCGGGAAACCGAGTGGCGCAGATGATTTGGAACCAGACTGGAAGACTGACTTCACGATCTTGTCCTCCAGCGAGTGGTAAGACATCACCACGATCCGACCCCCCATGGCAGTCGCGGACACAGCTGCCGGAACTGCCCGTTCCAGGACATCGAGTTCTTCGTTGACCTCAATCCGCAAAGCCTGGAAGGTGCGCTTGGCGGGGTGTCCGCCACTTTTGGCGGCTGCAGCAGGGACAACGCTGCGGATCTGCTCTACGAGCTCCCCCGTGGTTGCAAAAGGTTTGTCCGTGCGGGCATTGACGATCCTGTTGGCTATCCGCCCGGCGAACTTCTCTTCGCCCCATTTGCGGATGATGCGCACCAATTCGTCTTCACTGTAGTTGTTGACTACATCAGCCGCTGTTTGTCCGCGGCTGGTATCCATCCGCATATCCAAGGGTGCGTCGTACGAGTAGGCGAAGCCCCGCTCACGCTCATCGAGCTGCAATGAGGAGACCCCGAGGTCCATCAGAATGCCGTGGACTTCTGCTATGCCGAGGTCCAGAAGGACGTCCTCGATCTCGTCGTAGACCGCGTGGACAAGGTCGGTACGGTCGGAGAAGGGTTCCAATCGGGCACCGGCCAGAGCCAAGGCTTCCTCGTCGCGGTCGATGCCCACGAGGTGGAGATCCGGGAAACGCTGCAGCATTGCCTCCGAGTGTCCGCCCATACCCAAGGTGGCATCGATGGCCACGGGGGTATCACCGCGTTTTCTGGCAGCTTCAAATCCGGGAGCGAGCAGGTTGATGCAGCGGTCTTTCAGGACGGGCACGTGGCGCTCCGATGTGGGCTTTGCCGCGTCCTGCTCTTCCACGCTGCCTCCTCTTTCCTCAATCGCTTACATGCTGTTTCTTGAATCGGATCCCCATCCGCGCCTATCGGCCGCCGGCCTGGCTCAGGGGAAGTTGAGCCAGGAAGACAGTTCGATGGGCGGCTGGAGATCCCATTCAAGAAGCTGGACTGCGGCTTCATCCAACCAGGGTCAGATGAACCCGGGCAGATTCTCGTCATCCGTTTCCGAGAAGGCTGCTTCCTTCTCGTTGAGGTATTCATTCCAAGCTTCGGCGTCCCAGATCTCGGCCCGGGTACCGGCTCCAATGACCGCCAGCTCCCGACCAAGCCCTGCGTAAGCCCGGAGCGCCGGCGGAATCGTTACGCGCCCCTGCTTGTCAGGTACCTCATCAGAGGCTCCAGACAGGAAAACCCGAATGTAGTCACGCGCCTGTTTGGAAGACAGTGGTGCCTCCCGCATCGACTCGTGAATGCGCTCGAATTCTTTCTGGCTGAAGACGTAGATGCAGCGTTCCTGGCCCCTGGTGAGAACCAGTCCATCGGCAAGCTCCTCGCGGAACTTGGCTGGAAGGATGATTCGACCCTTTTCATCGAGACGCGGCGAGTGAGTACCCAGAAACACTGGCCCCACCGCCCCTCAATCAAGGTGCCCGCACATACCCAACACTGCCACTACCCTCTTATGTTCTCCACTTTACTCCACAACGCCCCACAGTCAACGCACCAGGGAGCGTTTCTCCACCACTTTGAGATTCTTCCGCCCTGAACTCACGCGGTTTTCCGGGTGGTGGCGGAAAGTGGAGGAACCATGCGGAGGCAGAGAGTCGCCCGGGCCCCGCTTCCGAATTTCGCACACGAAAACCGGCAAATACGGCACTGATCGGAGGCACGGGGAGCAATGTGGAGAAAAGGGTGGAATGTGGAGCGAGCCTTGGAACGTCCGTGGATGGGGAAACGGACTGGCATTTCCTGGCTGAAGGATCTTTAGCCTTAAACGCGAAAAGACCCGCAGCGCGGGTCTTTCGTTATGTCCCCTGGCACCTTAGGGACAAGGCTGACTCAGGAAAGGTCGTGGCAGCCTAACGCCGATTCGAAGCGGACTGTCAGTTGTCGTCGCGACGCCGTTCGTCCCATCGCTCTTCCAGGCTGCTCATGAACGAGCTCTTTGGTTTGCTCTTACCGGGCTTCCCTTTGCTGGCTTTGCCGAAGGCCGCGCCACGCAACGTAGCGAAATAGACGCCAGCACCCATGACAACGAAGCCGAGGACACCCACAGGTATCGCCTGCAGTGATACTCCAACAAGCAGGAGCAGGATACCGGCAATGGCACCAAGCACACCTATGATCACATGCCGGGTAGACCAGCTGCGGATGGGATCCGACCCCATGGTGTTGGCAAACTTCGGATCGTCCTCATGAAGTTGCTTTTCAAGTTGCTCAAGCAGCTTCTGTTCGTGCTCCGAGAGGGGCATCGCGACCTCCTTTAGTCAGCCAGCGTCTGGACATAACGCTTCCTGTGCGTCTGTTTCCATAACGATCGGACCAAGAAAATCGTTCCCCGAAAATCCCCTCTTGGTTCAGCGGGCATCTCGGGGCCGACTGTTCAGGAAACAGTTTGTCCAGACGATCTAAATCTCTGTAATAAATAGGATAGTTTGTCGGACGCCGTTCTGAAAGACGCCCGGAGTCCTGCCGCAAAACCCCTTCGTTCCTCAGGTGTCCGTTGCGGGCTTGCCGGGTTCCAGTAACCGGGCCGGAAGAAGGGTTTTGGACCCGAAACGCTCGGAGACACGGTCCAATGCCTGTTCGGCCGCCCGCCAGTTGTCATCCCGTCGATCAAGGCTTAACTGCAGAGACGTCTGACCTGCCGGCTCCAATTGCTCGGCACGCACCCCTACCAATCGAACGCTCATGGACCGGGTGCCCAAGGATTCAAGGAGTTGCACGGCCACTTGGTAGATCAGTTGGGCGCTGTCCACGGGGGTCTGCATGGTGCGGCTGCGTGTGACCGTTGAGAAGTCCGCGTAGCGAAGCTTCAGCGCCACGGTCCTGGCCAGCATGCCTGAGCTCCTCAGCCGAATGGCAGTGCGGTGCGACAGGCGCAGCAATTCCCTGTGCAGCAAGGCCTCTTCTGACGTATCCACGGAGAACGTCTCCTCCGCTCCGATGCTCTTCTCAAGCCTGGTTGGAGTTACCGGGCGCGGGTCAATACCCATGGACAAGCGGTGAACGTGCTCACCGCTGGCTCCCAGAACTTTTTTGAGCGACGCCAGCGGGGTTGCGGCGACATCGGCCACCGTGCGGATGCCCAGACGCGACAACACTTCGGCCGTCTTTCCTCCAACACCCCACAATGCGCCGACAGGAAGACTATGCAGATAACGGATGGAATCCTCGGCATCGATCTGGAGGATGCCGTCAGGTTTGCACCTCGTTGATGCGATCTTGGCAACGAACTTGGTGCTGGCGATTCCTACGGATGCCGTGATGCCAAGTTCGGACTGGACCCTGCGGCGGATGAGGTGGCCGATGTCCATCGGTGACCCAAGGCGACGAATTGCCCCGCTCACATCCAGAAATGCCTCGTCTACGCTCAGCGGCTCCACAAGGTCTGTGATGGAAGCGAAGATCTCCATGAGCCGGGCTGAGACCTCGTAATACTCCTTGTGCCGGGGGTTGATGATCACCGCAGAAGGACACCGCCTCATGGCGATGGACATCGGCATGGCCGACTTCACGCCCGTGGCACGGGCCTCATAGGAAGCGGAAAGTACTACCGATCGTTCCGCGGGGAATCCTACGATCACAGGCTTGCCTCGAAGCTCCGGACGGCTACGCAGTTCGACGGAGACAAAGAAGGCGTCCATATCCACGTGAAGTATGCTGGTTCGCCGCATTTCCCGCAGAGCATCTCCGGCGCTGCGGGCGGGATTGCTACCGGCGCTTTGAGCGCCACCGAATGCTTCCTGCCTCACATCGGCAATACTATGCCCGGCCACTGACTAAACTGGAGGCACAGTCCGGCTCAGCCCCAGGAAGGATACCCTGTGAAGCTCTTTGGAACTCCTCAATCGCGAGGGTTTGCCCTGCTCGCAGTCAGTGTCGCTTTGGCGGCGTCAGCATGCACACCATCGCCCGGCGGTACGGCAGCGCCGTCCACATCTGGTGCCGCTTCGGCATCCACCCAGGCGACGTCAACACCATCGCCGTCCGTTTCGGGGTCCACAGCCTCACCTGAAACTACGACGTTCACCGAATCGCCCGCGCCGGCACCGGACACCACAGCAACGGTAAATGCGCTGGTTCCTGGTTTTCCTGCGCAACTTATTCCGGTCATGCCCAACACTTCCATTCGTTCAAGCAGCGTGGATAAGAGCGAGGCAGTAGCCACCGTGGCTCTGGTTGGAACGGTCAAAGCCCCACCCGAGGGTGTTGTGGACTACTACAAGACCTCCATGGAAGCTCAGGGCTTCAAACTTGTCCCGGGACCGTTCGCTGTTGGGAACGTCACGTCCTTGGATTTCATTCGTGGTGACGGCGAAACGGTGAATGTCTCGGTGAGGCAAAAAGAAGGCGTCTCTACGTTCACTATCGGTGCGAACGTGGCGGCCGGGTCCGTCAAGTGACGGCCGCTTCACTTGTCAGCTCGGAGCAGGCACAGTTCATTGGCGGTGTCGCCGGCAGGTTGAACGGGTTCTTGTCCTCCCAACAGGAACTCATGGCGTCGGTTTCTCCGGACGCCGAACCACTCATCGGATCCATTTCGGCCCTCGTTACCGGCGGCAAACGCCTCAGGGCACTGATGTGCTACTGGGGTTGGAGGGGCGCCGGAGGCGCTGCCGACGACCAGGACATTGTCACCGCCGGGTGCGCCTTGGAACTCTTCCAGGCGGCCGCCCTGATCCACGACGACATCATTGACCGATCCGACACCCGCCGCGGCGGTCCCAGCGTGCATAAACGGTTCAGCCAGCTCCATGAAGTCAATGGCTGGGCGCTGGACAGCGGGCGGTTTGGGGATGCGGCTGCCATCCTGACCGGCGACCTCTGCCTTTCCTTCAGCGAGGAATCGTTTACGGAAATCGGCCCCCGGGCAGCAGCTGGAAGCCCTGCACGCCGGATCTTCAACGTGATGCGGGCTGAAGTGATGGCAGGTCAGTACCTGGACATCCTGGAGGAAGTGGCCGGCCCCGTGCGTGACCGGGCGGGATCTGTGGCGCGGGCACAATCCATCATTCGGTACAAGTCCGCTAAATACTCAACTGAGCACCCGTTGGCGTTGGGCGGTGCACTTGCCGGCGCACCGGCCAGCCTGATGACTGGGTATTCGGAGTTCTCCTTGCCCTTAGGCGAAGCATTCCAAATGCGCGATGACGTTCTGGGTGTCTTTGGAGATCCCGAAACTACCGGCAAGCCCGCCGGGGACGATCTCCGGGAAGGCAAAAGGACCGTGTTGGTTGGGTTTGCCATCAACCAGGCACCCCGCGCCGAGGCAGATTACCTTGACCGCATGCTCGGCAACCCTCTCCTGATGGAGGACGAAGTAGCTGAGATTCGGCGCATCATGGTCCAATGCGGTGCTTTGGAAGCCACGGAAGCGTTGATCGGCGAGCTAAGCGATAGAGCCTTCGAAGCTCTTGAACGCCTGCCCCTTGAGGAACTGCCGCTGGTGGCATTGCGCCAGCTGGCCGAAGCAGCTGTCAGCCGTGCGGCCTGACGCGGAACCCTTGCCCGACGCGGATACCTTGGACGGTCCGAATTCAAAGCACTTGTGAAGCGCCCCCAACGAATGGAGGGGCCTAATACACATGCGACGACGACGGCGGTGAGAGTCACCGCCGTCGTCGGCATTTTAACCGGCCTCCTCGTGAGGAGGCCGGTTGGAAAGTCGAAGGCGTTACCAGGCCAAAGACTGGGCGCGACGCCGGATCTCTGTCTTGCGCCCCTCGCGCAGGGCGTCAATGGGACGCCCCCGCAATGACTCATCCGGCGTGAAAAGCCAGATAATCAATTCTTCGTCGTTGTAGCCGGCGTCGCTGAGAACCGCAACGGTTCCCTTCAAGCTGTCTACAACATGCCCGTCCTGGACAAAAAGGGCCGGGATGGAGCGGATGTTCCGCTCTCCCCGCCTGATGGCGACCAGCGCACGCTCATCCAGAAGTCCGTGGACTTTGGTGATGGAAACTTCCAATAATTCGGCGACATCCGGCAGCGGCAGCCAGTCGGAAACAAGGCTTTCTACATTACTCACGGAATAAGGTTGCCACGCCGCCCCGCCCCGCGCCTAGCTGACGTTCGACGACGATGGCGTGCCGACGCTTTACAGGGGCCGTTCATCTGCGTGAATTGTGGCTGTGTGTTCGGTTTGACAGGAATTGTTGTGCTGATCGACTAAGTATGAGAGATTCACACTGATCACATTTGCATCATTGATAACATCAGCCACGTTGGTAACACTGACAACAGCAGTAACAATCCCCCGCTGTTTGAGATGAGGACACATTCCATGACGACGCCCCGTTCGCCGAAACGAACCATGAGCATGCCGGTTATCGCGGCAACCACGGCTGCACTTCCCGCCGTGGTTTTGTCCTCACTTGCCCTGGCCCAACCGTCCATGGCCACACCGGCGCCGCAACCACGAAAGATCCCGGCAACGCTTGCCGCCGCCATGAAGGCTCAAGCAGTCAACGTGGGCACAGTCATTCCTGCCAATGCGGTGGCGGCCACCCTTCCGGCCGCCCTGCGCCCCATGGCCCCGTCCGTACCGGACACCTACACGATTGTCCGCGGCGATACCATCAGCGCCATCGCGCGCCGCTTCAACCTGGACACCACGGCCGTTCTTCAGCTGAACAAGCTTTCTGCCACCACGCTGATCTACCCGGGACAGACCATCAAGCTCACTGGCACCGCCCCGGCAGCACCGACGCGGCCGGCCCCTGCTGCCCCGAGTGCACCCAGCGCCCCCACCACCGCCACCGTCTACACCGTGGTCCCCGGAGACACCTTGGGTGCCATAGCAGCCAAGCACAACGTTCCCCTGTCCAGCATCTTCAGCTGGAACGGGCTGAACGGAAGCTCCATCATCTACCCCGGCCAGAAAATCAAGGTCAGTGGAGGATCGGCGCCATCAGCACCGGCAGCTCCTGCGCCTGCTCCCGCCCCGCTGGCCGGTACAGGTTCCTACACCATCAAGGCAGGCGACACCCTCAGTTCCATCGCTTCCCGCCACGGGGTTACCCTGGCTGCATTGATGGCCGCCAATAACAACGTAACGGCCACCACCGTTATTTACCCGGGCCAAAAGCTCACCATCCCGGGCGCCGGCCTGCAGCCTGCGGGAGAGACCAAGCCGCTGGTACCCAGCACGTTCCTGGGTTTCACCTACCCGCCGGCAGTAGTCAGCTCAGCAAACGAGAACAAGGCACTACTGAATGCTTCGCCGGTGCCCAGCCGCGCTGAGATGAAGAGCATCGTTGCCGACACCGCACGGCGCATGGGTGTGAGCCCGTCCCTGGCTTTGGCCTTCGCCGAACAGGAGTCCGGCTTTGACCAGCGCGCCGTCTCCCCCGCAAATGCCATCGGCACCATGCAGGTTATCCCCTCCTCCGGGCAGTGGGCTTCGGATCTGGTGGGCCGCAAGCTCAACCTTCTGGACCCTTACGACAATGCCACCGCAGGTGTGGCGATCATTCGGACGCTCATTGCCACCAGCAAGGACCTGGACACGGCAATCGCCGGGTACTACCAGGGCCAGTATTCAGTCAGCAAATACGGCATGTACGACGACACCAAGCGCTACGTCGAGTCGATCAAGGCACGCCAGCGCACTTTCGGCTAGACCGTCAGCTGCACCTTGGAAGGGGCCCGCATCCCTTGTGGATTCGGGCCCCTTCCCTGCCTCGTTTAGGATCGTATGGTGCAAGAACCAATGCAGGACCACCTCATCGGGACCACTGTGGACGGCCGATACACTGTCCGTTCCCGCCTGGCGAGGGGCGGAATGTCCACTGTCTACCTGGCCACGGACCAGCGCTTGGAGCGCGACGTGGCCCTCAAAGTCCTGCACCCGCATCTGGCCAATGACCCCACGTTCCTGGAGCGACTAAGCCGCGAAGCCAAGGCGGCCGCGAGCCTCTCGCACCCGCACATCGTCGGCGTGCTCGACCAAGGCGAGGACGGCCATATTGCCTACCTGGTGATGGAGTACGTCAAGGGACACACCCTCCGCGACACCCTTGGCGAACAAGGCCCATTGCCGCCGCGCCTTGCCCTGGCATTGATCGATCCTGTGATCGAAGGCCTTGCAGCCGCGCACCGCTCAGGGCTCATCCATCGCGACGTCAAGCCGGAAAACGTTCTCATTGCAGACGACGGACGCATCAAAGTGGGAGACTTCGGCCTGGCCAGGGCCATCTCCGCCAATACCAGCACCGGCGCCCTCATCGGAACAGTGGCCTACTTGGCCCCCGAACTTGTGCTCGGCCAGCCCGCAGATGCCAGAAGCGACATCTACTCGGCCGGCATCATGCTGTATGAGATGTTGACGGGCAAACAGCCCTATGTGGGAGACTCCCCCATTCAGGTCGCCTACCAGCACGTCAATGCGGTGGTGGGACGCCCCTCGGATGCTGCTCCGGGCCTTGCAGAGGACCTTGATGAGCTGGTGCAGTGGTGTACCTCCGTTGATGCGGAGAACAGGCCGGTGGATGGCGCTGCGCTGCTGACGGAGCTCCGCCACATCCGCACCACCCTGTCGGACGAGGAACTGGACCGCAGGCAAACAGCCTTCCGGCCGCCAGGCTCCCCCGCAGCCGCTGCGGCAACCATTCAACCTGGCAGTTCGGGAAGCAACCCCACAGAAGCGTTAGCCGCCACTGTGTCGCCCACGGAATTCATTTCCCAGCAAAGCAACCCCACCACCGTCATGGCTGCGGGTGGTCCCGGCAGGCCGCCAAGCGCCGTCGTTGCTCCCGGGAACCAGATGGACGCGCGCCAACCGGGCAAGCGGGAGCTGAAGCGACTCGAACGGCAGGAGAGCAAGGACCGCGCCAGGGCCGCAGCAACACCGAGCCGCCCCCTGCGCGAGGGCAACCCCCGGCGCCGTGGCATCATCTGGACCATCGTGATTGTCATCCTCGCGACGCTGGCGGCATCGGCCGGATGGTTCTTCGGTATGGGACCCGGATCGCCGGGGACCATACCGGATGTCAAAAACAAAACCGTTGCCGAAGCCCAGCAGCTTCTCCGCACTGCCGGATTCCAATCGGAACCGCAGGACGTTTTCGACGACGATATCCTTGCCGGCCTTGCGGTGGGGACCGAACCCAAATCCGGTGCCGAAGTGCGGAAATTTCAGCCCATCACGTTGTTCGTTTCCAAAGGTGCCCAGCTTTTCCCCTTGCCCGATCTGACCGGTGGCACTCTGGACGAGGCCAAGATTGCGCTGAATGCTGCCGAGATGGCTCTCGGCAACGTCACGGAGACTTTCGATGAGAAAGTGCCCGCCGGCGTCGTGCTTTCCCAGGACCCGGTCAAGGGCACGGAAGTCAGGCATGGCACCCCGGTGGCCCTGACGGTCTCCAAGGGGCCCCAGCCCATCCCCGTGCCCGACGTGCGCGGGCTGGCGCAGGATGCAGCAGTCAAGGCTCTTCAGGACGCTGGCCTAAAAGCAGTCATCGCCCCTGAGACGGTCAATGACAAGGCGGTCCCGAAGGGCGCGGTGGTCTCCCAGGTGCCGGCCAACGGTACCCTCATCCGGGGCGAAGCCGTGACGCTCACCGTGTCCAAGGGGCCCAAGTTGGTCAAGGTCCCCAGTTTCATCGGAAAGCAGGCCGCTGAAGCTGAAAAGGAATTGAAGAAACTCGGTTTCAAGGTTGAGGTCAACAAAGTCCTCGGTGGGTTCTTTGGCACCGTCCGGGACCAGAATCCCGTCAACACCGAGGTACCGGAAGACTCCGTGGTGACGCTGACAGTCGTCTGATAGCTTCCAGCCATAAACAAAAGGCGCGGCCCGGATAATCCGGACCGCGCCTTTGTTACATCCCTACTTCTTGGAGAGGGCTCCGGCTACGAGGAAGGCCATCTCAAGGGACTGCATGTGGTTCAGGCGGGGATCGCACACCGACTCATAGCGGTCCAGGAAAGCGTCCTGGTCGATAGGATCAGCACCACCCAGGCACTCAGCAACGTCATCGCCGGTCATTTCAACGTGGAGTCCGCCGGGGACCGTTCCCAGGGCCTGGTGGACCTCGAAGAAGCCGCGCACCTCATCAATGACGTCATCGAAGTTGCGCGTCTTGTAACCGTTCGGCGAGGTGACCGTATTGCCGTGCATCGGGTCAGTCACCCACAGCACCTGCGCGCCGGATGCAGTGACGCGTTCGACGACGGCAGGCAGCTTCTCGCGGATGTTGCCGGCGCCCATGCGGGTGATGAACGTGAGGCGGCCCGGTTCGCGGTTGGGGTCCAGTTTGTCGATGAGGCGCAGGGCGTCATCACCGCTGGTGGTGGGGCCAAGCTTAACGCCGATGGGGTTCCGTACACGGGACAGGAAGTCCACATGGGCGTGGTCCAGTTCGCGGGTCCGCTCGCCAATCCACAGGAAGTGGGCGGAGGTGTCGTACGGCAGTCCGGTCCGCGAATCGATGCGGGTCAGCGCGCGTTCGTAGTCGAGCAGCAGTGCTTCGTGGCTGGCGAAGAATTCCACGCGCTTGAGTGCTTCGAAGTCAGCACCGCAGGAGTCCATGAAGCTGATGGCACGGTCGATGTCCCGCGCCAGTGATTCGTAGCGTGCGTGTGCCGGGTTCTCCGTGAAACCTTTGTTCCACTGGTGAACGAGGCGAAGATCCGCGAAGCCCCCCTGGGTGAAGGCACGGATGAGGTTCAGCGTGGAAGCGGAGGTGTGATAGGCCTTCAGCATCCGGCTGGCATCGTGAGCGCGGGACTCAGGGGTGAAATCGTAGCCATTGACGATGTCGCCGCGGTAAGCGGGAAGCGTCACGCCATCGCGGGTCTCGTCATTGGAGGAACGCGGCTTCGCGAACTGTCCGGCCATCCGGCCCATCTTGATGACGGGCATGGCAGCGCCGTACGTGAGTACCACTGCCATCTGGAGGATCGTCTTGACCCGGGCACTGATTCTGTCCGCAGTAGCGGCCTCAAAAGTCTCAGCGCAGTCGCCGCCCTGAAGGAGGAAAGCCTTGCCCTGGGCAGCAGCCGCGAGGCGCTCCCTCAGAACGTCCACTTCACCGGCGAAGACCAAGGGCGGCACCACGGAGAGTTCCTTGACGGAAGCCTTGAAGACTTCAGAGTTGGACCACGTGGGCTGCTGGGAAATCGGCAGGTCCCGCCAGGCGTCGAGGCCGGGGTAATTTGCCGCGCCGCTCTGGGCGGTACTGGCATGGGGATCTGCTGCGGAGGGTGCGGTGTTCGCGGTTAGCTCAGTCACCCTTCAAGAGTAGTAGCCCGCGGCAATGTTGCGGGACTGCAGCCGTAACCGATGCCGCCGCATGCGTCACAGTCTCTCCGTGGATCCGGACCCGTCACTCCGGGGATCGTCCCTGTCTTCAGCTATGTCCGCGGCGGACTCTTCGGCAACCTCAATCTTGTGGACCGGCTCCGGGCCTTTGCCGGCCAACTGGGCCTTGACCACTGCTGCGTACTCATCCACGTATTCCTGACCGGAAAGCCGCATCAATTCGTACATGATTTCATCGGTCACAGCCCTCTGGATCAAGCGGTCATCCTCCATGCCGTAGTAACGGCTAAAGTCCAAGGGCTGCCCGAAAATGAGCCCGATCCGGCGGATGTTGGGGAGACGTTTGCCGATGGGCTGGACCTTCTCCGTACCGATCATGGCCACAGGCACCACAGGGACGCGCGTTTGCAGTGCCAGCTTGGCCACGCCTACTTTCCCACGGTAAAGCCTGGCGTCCGGGCTGCGTGTGCCTTCCGGATAAATCCCCAGCAGGCCCCCGGAGTTCAGGACGTCCTTGCCGGCTTGCAGCGACATTTCCGAGGCCGCGCCTCCCGAACGGTCCATGGGCAATTGGTTGCTCAGACGGAAAAACAGCGCAGTGAGCCGGCCTTTGAGCCCTTTTCCCGTGAAGTACTCGGACTTGGCCAGGAAGATCACAGGGCGGTGAACCATCAGGGGCAGGAAGATGGAATCCGAGAAGGACAAGTGGTTGGACGCCAGGATGGCGGCGCCGCTTTCAGGAACGTTGTCCAGTCCCTTGACCCAGGGACGGAACAGGAGCTTGAGGATGGGACCAAGAAAGATCCTCTTCATGACCCAATAGAACACGTTTGTCCTCTCACGGCCGAATGGTTGGCATGCATCCGGGCAATCCGGCCGGCACTCAACAGCAACCCTACTCCAGTGAGAAATGTCCGGAGAAGTGACACGATGGGACACATGACGGAACGCTCTCTACCCGCTGCGCCGCTCGCATTCCACCATGAGGGGCATGGACCCAATGCCTCCACAGGCGTGGCGATTTGCCATGGATTCACAGGAAGCCCGCTCAGCATGCTCCCTTGGGCTGAGTACTTGGCCTCCCAGGGATTTGCTGTTTCCGTGCCTCTGCTCCCCGGCCACGGAACCAGTTGGCAGGACCTGGCCACCACGCGTTGGCAGGACTGGTACCGGACCTTCGAGCAGAGCTATGTGGACCTCGCCTCCAAGACGGAGAGCTGTTTTGTGGCAGGGCTGTCCATGGGAGGCGCACTTGCCCTTCGGGTAGCCTCACTGCACGATGTTTCCGGGCTGGTTCTGGTCAACCCGGGCCTCAGCTTTTATGACCGCAGGGTGAAGTACGTGGGCGCCCTCAAGTACGTCATGAGGACCACCACTCCCATAGAGGAGGACTCACCAGCACCGGCCACCGCTGAAACCGGCGACTATTCCAAGACATCACTGCAGTCGGTGCATGAACTCAAGAAGCTTTTCCGCGCGGCCACCCGGGGTTTGCCCCATGTTGAGGCCCCCGCCCTGGTGTTCAAATCCTCGGTAGATGGCGTCATCCCGCCCAGTTCAGTGGCCACCATCAGCAAGTACATTTCATCCTCGCGCCTGAGAGTAGTCACCCTCCCCCACAGCGGGCATGTGGCCACCTTGGATGTTGACGCACCCACCATTTTTGAAGAATCGGCCCACTTTTTCCGTCAGCACGCCGGTGACAGAGTAGCCTCAGAGTCATCATGAAAATGCTCCCGGATTTCTCGCCGTTCCATAGCAGCTGGAATGGGGTTGGGCCGCGCGTTGGCGTAGTCCTGTCCCACGGGTTCACGGGGAGCCCCCACAGCGTCAGGCCGTGGGCCCAACACCTTGCTGAGGCTGGCTATGCCGTGAGGCTGCCTTTGCTGCCCGGGCACGGCACGTCGTGGCAGGATATGGCCACCCGCTCATGGCGGGAGTGGCATCGTGCCGTGGACGATGCTTATCTCGAGCTGGCTTCCGAGTGCGACTACGTTTTCTCTGCGGGATTGTCCATGGGTGGAACTTTGGCATTGCGGATCGCGGCCACCCGTCCTGTCGCAGGGACGGTGGTGGTGAACCCCGGGCTGGTCCTGGACGATCCCCGGGCTGTGATCGTAGCCGCGCTCAAGTACGTGGTGAAAACCACTCCGGCGATCGCCAACGACATCCTCAAACCGGATCAGGACGAGGGCGCCTACACCAGAACACCAGTCGCGGCCGCGCATCAGCTCAAGAAGATGTACAAAGATACGGCGGCCATCCTGCCCCGCATCAGCTCACCCGTCCTGGTCTATAAGTCAACGGTGGACAACGTGATTTCGAACGCGAGCCTGGAACTCCTCCGTTCCCGGGTTCAGGCACCAGTGGACGTCAGCTACCTCCATAACAGCCGCCATGTGGCCACCCTTGATAATGATGCGCCGGAAATTTTTGTCGGGTCTGTCGAGTTCATGCAAAAGACCGTAGCGGCCTTGGCAGGTCCCGGGCTTTTCTCCGAAAAGGACACAACCCATGAACAGGCCTGACCCCAATTCCGCTGATCAAAGCGCCAATAAGGACGACGACGCCGTGTGGCAGGATCTGGTGGCCCGGTTGGAGGCCACAGAGTCCGGCCCGGCAGGGGCACCTCCCGCGGACAGCTACGGGATCCAGGACGCAGATCCCCGGCAGTTAATGCCAGGGCACGGGAAGTCTTTCAAGGACTTCGATCCGCTGGGCCTCTCCACCCCGGCGCAGCAACCGATACCCGATCCGGCAGCGGCGCGCACAGACGCCGAGGCACCCGGCAGACCGCCCGGGCCCCGGGACTTCGAGGTGGAGGACGAGGACCATACGTTCGTTCCCGAAGAGCCCCCAAGCCTGGCGGGAACTGAGCCACTGGTCATGCTGGCATGGGTTGGTGCTGTGGGCGGGCCGCTCGCGCTGCTCTTCACTGCCATGTTCTGGAGGTCTGCCCCGCTGACGGCCACTTTGGGCATCGTGGCAGTTTTTGTGGCATCGGTGATTTACCTGATTACGCGGCTTCCGCAGGAGAAGAATGAGGACGACGACGGCGCCCGCCTATAGTTGCTAGCTCCGCGCCCGGCCGCTGACCCGGGAAAGGTCTGCCGCACCGATCATGCCGGCGCGCGGACCGAGTGCCGCCAGCTCTATCCTGGCCATGGGCCGGAAACCCCGCCCGGTCAGGTTTTTAGCGAACGATTCCCTGGCCGGCCCTGCGAGCAACTCCCCCGCATCGCAGAGCCCGCCGCCGATGACGAACATTCCGGGGTCCAGCGCTGCGGCGAGGTTGGCCAACCCCAAACCCAGCCATTCGCCTTGGTCGGCAATGAGCTCACGCGAGGTGGCATCACCCTCCAGCGCCAGCGCGGTCACGGCCGCCCCGGACAGGTTTTCTGCGGTGCCGCCCGCCTTTTCCAAGAGCGCGCAACCTGCCGGGGAGTTGGTTCGCACCAGTTGCCTGGCTTCCCGCCCCAGGGCGTTTCCGGAGGCGTACTGTTCCCAGCATCCGCGGTTGCCGCATTCGCAGCGGTGTCCCCCCGGGAAAATGATCTGGTGCCCGAATTCCCCGGCCACGCCGTAGCGCCCCCGTTCCACGCGGCCATCCATGACCATGGCTCCGCCGATGCCCGTGCCCAAGGTGATGCACACCAGGCGACTTTCGCCCTGACCTGCACCAAACCGCCATTCCGCCCACGCGGCGGCGTCGGCGTCGTTGGTCAGCAGGACCGGACGCCTCAACAATTTCTGGAGGCTGTCCCTCAGGGGCTCGTTACGCCAGGCGAGATGCGGGCTGAACAGCACCGTGCCGCCGTCGAGGTCCATCCAACCGGCGGCGCCGATTCCCACCGTGGCGATCCGGTGGCCTGCGCTGAGTTCTTCTACAAGTTCCACGATGGTCCGCTCGACTGCACGGGGGTCCGCGCCGGGCGTGGACCTGCGGGCCTCGGCGAGGACCCGACCCTCGGCATCCACGACGCCCGCGGCCACTTTCGTGCCGCCGATGTCAATCCCGATCGCCAGGCCACGGCGACCTAAATGGCTCCGGCGGGCGGCCCAGGGCGCATCCCTCCATGCCGAGGCCGGGGGCTTGGGTCTGACCAGGGAAGTGGACCGTAGTGCGGGCATCCCATCATCCTATTCCGCAGGGCATGGCCGCATTCGCATTCCTCGGCCCAGAAGGCTCCCATTTGCTTGAAATGACTGCCGATCCGTAAAGTTACTCGCCAGTAGGTGAAATAGAACACACCACCGCGAGCGGGCATACTAGAGTGAAAGCAGCCCCTCGTGGCCCGTGGATATCAAAGGAGCTACCGTGCGTGAAATAAGTGTTCCTCCCCTCGTGAATATTGCCCCGGAAACCAACATCACGGACTTCGTGATCCGCGAGGCAGCGAAAGCGTCCAACCCTGCCCTTTTCTCCAAGCTGGATAAGGATGGAAAGTGGCAGGACATCCGTGCCAAGGACTTCCTTGCAGACGTCAGGGCTCTGGCAAAGGGACTCATCGCCAGCGGCGTTGCTGTGGGCGACCGTGTGGGCATCATGTCCCGTACGCGCTACGAGTGGTCCCTTGTGGACTTCGCCATTTGGTTTGCCGGAGCTGTTTCCGTTCCGATCTACGAAACGTCCTCTCCCTCACAGGTGGCATGGAACCTCGGCGACTCCGGGGCTGTTGCCGCCTTCGGCGAAGCGGCCCACCACGAGGACATCATCCGCCAGGCTGTTGCCGCGGAGGACATTACGTCCGTGGCCAATGTCTGGCAGCTTGAAGGCGCCGGACTCGACGCGCTACGCGCTGCAGGCGCCGGCGTCCCCGACGACGAACTCGAGTCCCGCCGTTCATCGGCCGGCCTCAAGGATCTCGCAACGATCATCTACACCTCCGGCACAACGGGCAGGCCCAAAGGCTGCGAGTTGACGCACGGCAACTTTGTGGAACTGTCCGAGAACGCCCGCGCATCCTTGCCTGAGATCATCAACGAGTCCGGCAAGACCATCATGTTCCTCCCCCTCGCCCACGTCTTCGCCCGTTTTATTTCCGTGCTGGCTGTGGCCGGCGGCGTCCAGGTGGCACATACCCCGGACATCAAGAATCTGCTGGCTGACCTGCAGAGCTTCCAGCCGACGTTCATCCTGGCTGTACCCAGGGTCTTTGAGAAGGTGTACAACTCGGCACTGACCAAGGCGGAGGACGGCGGCAAGGGTGCCATCTTCCACCGCGCAGTGGATACGGCAATCGCCTACTCCAAGGCACGCGAAGCCGGTTCGCTGGGTCTTGGGCTGAAGCTCAAGCATGCCGTCTTCGACAAACTCGTCTACGGGAAGCTCCGCGCCGCCATGGGCGGCAATGTCGCGCACGCCGTCTCCGGCGGCGGCCCGTTGGGTGAACGCCTGGGCCACTTCTTCCAAGGCATCGGCCTGCAGATCCTTGAGGGCTACGGCCTGACGGAGACCACCGCCCCGATCTCGGTGAACACGCCGTCCATGATCAGGATCGGCACCGTCGGCGCCCCGTTGCCGGGCAACTCCGTGAAGATTGCCGACGACGGCGAAATCCTTGCCAAGGGCGTTTGCGTCATGCGGGGCTACTACAACCGCGAAGACCTGACGGCCGAAACGTTCACCGACGGCTGGTTCCGTACCGGTGACATTGGAGAACTGGACAACAACGGCTTCCTCAAGATCACTGGCCGCAAGAAGGAAATCATAGTTACCGCCAGCGGGAAGAACGTGGTTCCTGCCCTGCTGGAAGATCAGATCCGCGCGGATGCTTTGGTTTCCCAGGTTCTGGTGGTGGGCGACAACCGACCGTTCATCGGTGCCTTGGTCACCCTGGATGAGGAAGCGCTCCCGGGCTGGCTGGACCGTCACGGACTGCCCGCAAGCACCACTCTTGCAGAAGCCACTGACCACGCAGTAGTGAAGGCCGCAGTCCAGGAGCTCATCAGCAAGGCCAACCAGTCCGTTTCCCAGGCCGAGGCCATCAAGTCCTTCAGGATCGTCCCGGCGGACTTCACTGAAGCCTCAGGGCACCTGACGCCGTCCCTCAAGGTCAAGCGTGCGCAGGTCATGAAGGACTTCGACGCCGTCATTGAGGAAATGTACACAGCGCCCCGCGCTTCGTAGCCACAACGAATCACAAAAAAGTACCCCGTCCGGATTCCGGACGGGGTACTTTTTGGTGCTGATTGCTAGCCGATCACCAGCAGCAAGTCCCCACCCTGGACCTGCTCTACCGAGGAGATGGCAAGGCGCGAGACCGTGCCGGCAACCGGCGCCGTGATGGAAGCTTCCATCTTCATGGCTTCAATGGTGGCAACGGTATCGCCGACGTTGACGGCATCGCCCACCTTGACGGTGACGGTAACTGCGCCGGCAAACGGGGCGGCAACCTGACCAGGCTGTGCCGGATCCGCCTTCTCAGCTGCCTTGACATTGCTGACCACTGAACGGTCACGCACAACCACCGGTCGGGACTGCCCGTTGAGCGTGCACATCACGGTGCGCATGCCCTTCTCGTCAGCTTCCGAGACAGCCTCAAGCTGGGCAATGAGGCGAACGCCCTTCTCCAACTCGATGACGTGCTCTACGCCCTGCTGGAGACCGTACAGGTAGTCACGGGTATCCAGCACGGAGATGTTCCCGTAGGTGTCCACGCTCTTGAGGTAGTCCTTGGTGGGTCCGGCGAAGAGCAAACGGTTCAGCGTGTGCTGTCGCGTCTTGGAGTCGCCCTTCAGCGCTGCACTGTCCTCGGCACTGATCTCGACGTCGCGCACCTTGACGCTGCGGCCTTGAAGGGCCTTGGTGCGGAACGGCTCGGGCCAGCCTCCGGGAGGATCACCGAGTTCGCCGGAGAGGAACCCAATGACAGAATCCGGGATGTCGTAGTTCTGCGGGTTCTCGTTGAAATCCGCGGGGTCGGCGTTGAGTCCGACGAGGTGCAACGCGAGATCGCCCACCACCTTGGAGGACGGTGTGACCTTCACCAAGCGGCCAAGGATGCGGTCGGCCGCCGTGTACATGTCCTCGATGGCCTCAAACTGCTCACCAAGACCAAGGGCGATGGCCTGTTGGCGAAGGTTGGAGAGCTGGCCACCGGGGATTTCGTGCTGGTAGACGCGTCCTGTGGGACCCGGAAGACCGGACTCGAAGGGGGCGTAGACGCGGCGTACAGCTTCCCAGTAGGGCTCGAGCGCGCCAACGTTGGCCAGGCTCAGCCCGGTGTCGCGGGGCGTATTGGCCAAGGCAGCAACCAAGGCAGACGCCGCGGGCTGGCTGGTGGTGCCGGCCAGGGAAGCCGCTGCCACGTCAACGGCGTCCACACCAGCGTCAACAGCTGCCAGCAACGTGGCAAGCTGACCGCCCGCGGTGTCGTGCGTGTGCAGGTGCACGGGCAGGTCGAAGCGCTCACGCAGGGCTGTCACCAGCTTCGCTGCGGCGGCCGGACGCAGGAGTCCAGCCATGTCCTTGATGGCAAGGATGTGGGCACCGGCGTCAACGATCTTCTGGGCGAGGTCCAGGTAGTAGTCGAGGGTGTACAGGTCCTCGTTCGGATCCAGGAGGTTGCCCGTGTAGCAGAGGGCAACTTCTGCGACGGCAGTCCCGGTTGCACGCACGGCCCGGATGGCGGGGGCCATCTGGTTGACGTCGTTGAGGGCGTCAAAGATGCGGAAGATGTCGATGCCCGTAGCGGCGGCCTCGTTGACGAAAGCCTCCGTCACTTCTTCCGGGTACGGGGTGTAGCCCACCGTGTTGCGGCCGCGGAGCAGCATCTGGATACAAGTGTTCGGCAAAGCCTTGCGCAAAGCAGCCAAGCGGTCCCACGGGTCCTCACCGAGGAAGCGGAGCGCGACGTCGTACGTTGCGCCGCCCCAGGCCTCCACGGAAAGCAGCTCCGGCATCAGCGCCGTCACTGCCGGGCCTGCTGCCACGAGGTCGCGGGTACGGACGCGCGTTGCCAGCAGGGACTGGTGGGCGTCACGGAAAGTGGTGTCCGTGACGGCCAGTGCCTGCTGCTCCCGCAGCGCCTTGGCGAAGCCCTCCGGTCCCAGTTCGATCAGCTTCTGGCGCGAACCCGAGGTGGGAACCGGGCCATCGATCGCGGGCAGCTTGCTGGCAGGGTCCGAATGAACTGTGAGTTCACCGTTTGGCTTGTTCACGGTAACCTCGGCAAGCCACGTCAGCAGCTTGGTTCCGCGGTCCGCAGAGATGTGTGACTTGAGCAGCTCAGGGCGCTTGTCGATGAAGTCGGTGGCCACGTTTCCGGCGTTGAAGTCCGGATCCGCCAGCACTGCTTGAAGGAACGGAATGTTGGTGGACACGCCACGGATGCGGAACTCGGCCAGGCCACGACGCGCACGGGCAACGGCCGCCGGGTAGTCACGGCCACGGCAGGTCAGCTTGACCAGCATGGAGTCGAAGTGCGGGCTGATCTCGGCACCCGAGTAGACCGTGCCGCCGTCGAGCCTTACACCGGCGCCACCAGCGGAACGGTAGCCGGTGATCTTTCCGACGTCGGGGCGGAAGCCGTTGGAGGGGTCTTCCGTGGTGATACGGCACTGGAGGGCAGCGCCCTTGATGGACACCGAATCCTGACTCAGCCCCAGGTCCGCAAGGGTTTCGCCCGAAGCGATGCGCATCTGCGCCTGCACCAGGTCCACATCCGTGATTTCCTCAGTGACGGTGTGCTCAACCTGGATGCGGGGATTCATCTCAATGAAGACGTGCTGACCTGCCCGCTCCCCCTCCGTGTCCACCAGGAACTCGACGGTTCCGGCGTTGACGTAGTTCAGGGCCTTGGCGAACGCAACGGCATCGCGGTAAAGGGCCTGGCGGATATTCTCATCCAGGTTCGGCGCGGGAGCGATTTCCACCACTTTCTGGTGACGGCGCTGCAGCGAACAGTCGCGCTCAAAGAGGTGCATGACGTTGCCTTCGGCGTCAGCCAGGATCTGCACTTCAATGTGGCGGGGACGCAGGACTGCCTGCTCAAGGAACATGGTGGGATCACCAAAAGCCGCATCAGCTTCGCGCATGGCGGACTGCAAAGCTTCGGGGAGAGCCTCGCGCGTCTCCACGCGCCGCATTCCGCGGCCGCCACCGCCGGCGACGGCCTTGGCGAAGATCGGGAAGCCGATCTCGTCGGCTGCGGCGATGAGCTCGTCCAGGTCCTTGGAGGGCTTGCTCGACTTTAGGACAGGGACGCCGGCCTTGCGGGCGGCCTCCAAAGCGGCAACCTTGTTACCGGCCAGCTCCAGTACCTCCGCCGGCGGACCCACAAAAGTAATTCCTGCCGCCTTGGCAGCACGGGCGAGGTCCGGGTTCTCGGAGAGGAAGCCGTAGCCGGGGTAAATGGCGTCAGCGCCGGCTTCTTTGGCGACGCGGACAACCTCCTCTACGTCCAGGTAGGCGCGGACGGGATGACCCACCTCGCCGATCAGGTAAGCTTCGTCGGCCTTCTGCCGGTGGATCGAGTTACGGTCCTCATGCGGAAAGACTGCTACGGTCTTGGCGCCCAGTTCATAACCAGCGCGAAACGCCCTGATCGCGATTTCGCCGCGATTGGCCACCAGAATTTTCGAAAACATACTTCTCCTGCATCATTGCGGGTGGATCGGTCGGTGGTCACAGTGTGTAGTGCCGCCAGCATCAAACACAAATCTTTGTGGCAACCATCACAAAGGATTCGTCATGTGGGCTGTATATGCGTGCGCGCGATCCGACGGCGTGCTAGTGGCGAACCTGATCCCTGGGCGGTCGGGCGCGTAGAAAGCGGGAATCAGACGCGATGCACCATATGATGTTGAGGGGGCTTCGGCAAGCCCCGGCTCCGGCGCTTCCGGAGCGAATCAGCGCGATACGGCAACCGGCGTTAGGTTTTGGGTTTTCAAGTGCAAGTAGTCAGCATCAGCAGCCTCAAGGGTGGAGTGGGAAAGACGTCCGTAACCACCGGTCTGGCGTCCGCGGCCCTCGCAGCAGGAATATCCACATTGGTGGTGGATCTCGATCCGCACGCCGATGCCACCACGGCACTTGGCGTTCAGCCAGGCGGACAATTGGACATTGGCCGGATGCTGAAAAGCCCCCGGAAAGCCAACTTGCCGGGCAATGTGGCCGGTAGCAGCTGGGTTTCCAACGGCTCAAGCAACGGCACCTTGGACGTCGCAGTCGGTTCGGCCTTCACGGGTATTTACGACCGCCCGGATTTGGGCAGGCGCGACCTCCGCAGGCTTTCCGCGGTGCTGGCAGGTGCCAGCAACTACGAGCTCGTCCTGATTGACTGCCCGCCCTCCCTTAACGGACTGACCCGCATGGCGTGGAGCGCCAGCGACCGGGTAGTCCTCGTGGCCGAGCCTGGGCTTTTTTCAGTTGCCGGCACGGAGCGTACCATGCGCGCCATTCAGCTCTTCCGGCAGGAGTTCGCTCCCAACCTGGCCCCGGCAGGGATTGTGGCGAACCGGGTTCGGACCGGATCCGTGGAGCACACCTTCCGCTTGGCTGAAATGGAATCCATGTTCGGCGAACTGCTGCTGACACCCCACATTCCGGAGCAAGCCAACTGGCAGCAGATCCAGGGTGCAGCGCACTCCGTTCATCACTGGCCCGGGGACTCGGCAAAGAACGCAGCCAAGCTCTTCGATGGCTTGCTCGAAAACCTCCTGGCCGGTCAATCCGCAGTGCGGGACCGTCGCCAGCGCTAGCCGGCAGCGTTTGCCGCCAGCATGAGGCGCCGCCACCAAGCACGTTTAAGCATCGAAAAGGCCTCGTCCCTGCAGGGACGAGGCCTTCTATCGCTAATTCTGATTCCCGGGCAAGCTGTTAGCTGATGCGCCGTGCGACGCGTCGCTTGCCCAGTTCGTCGTCGGGAAAGGACTGCTCACCAGCGTGCTCACTGGGCAACGCGGCCAGGCTTCCTTCTACTTCCCGCCATACACGTCCCACCGCTATGCCGAAGACGCCTTGTCCGCCCTGGACGAGGTCGATGACCTCATCAGCAGATGTACATTCGTACACGCTGGCACCGTCGCTCATCAGCGTTATTTGCGCGAGGTCCTCAACGCCCCGCTCGCGGAGGTGTTCGACCGCGGTGCGGATCTGTTGGAGTGACACGCCGGTATCAAGGAGGCGCTTGACCACCTTGAGCACCAGGATGTCGCGGAAGCCGTAGAGCCGCTGCGAACCGGAGCCGGCAGCACCGCGGACAGCGGGCTCAACCAAGCCCGTACGCGCCCAGTAGTCCAATTGACGGTAGGTGATGCCTGCCGCTTTGCAGGCAGTGGGACCGCGATAGCCCGCGTCCTCGTCCAGCACAGGAAGGTCCTCGGTGAAGAGCAGACCCTGGGCGCCGGATGCGGGCGCAGCAATGCCGGCAGAGGACTGCTTCAGCTCGCCTGCTTCGCCTTTCGGACTCACGTGACCTCCTTGTTCTCAGTTCCCTTGGGGACGGTGCATACCTGTTACAACGGCAAAATGCAGCAGTGTAATTCCCGCAAGTCCGCACCTTCCAGTGTGACTTGCGCAGGCAGTGTATGCAACGGGAACTTGATAACTTCGACGTTAGGCCTGTGGAGCGCCGAGGTCAAAGACCTTCGCCTCAAAATCCGGTCGTGTCGAAAGTTTCACCCTCAACTTTAGGCTTAGGGTGGATCAGCCTTCGAAATCTTCCGGTTCAACGTCGTCCAGGAACTCCCGGAACCGGCGCATTTCGCGCTCTTCGTCCACCGCGGGATCCGGCTCCGAATCCTCGCCTTCATCGTGTTCAGTGATACGAACGCCGGCTTCCTCCATCACAGCATCTGCGCACCAGATGCGGCACTTGGCACGCAGCGCCAAGGCCAACGCGTCAGAAGCGCGCGAACTGACCACCGTGCCGTCATCGAACTGCAGTTGCCCATAGAAGATGTTGTCCTCCACGGCCACAATGTTAACGCTGATGATGGAGTGCCCCAAGGACTCCACAACGTCCACTAGGAGATCGTGGGTCATGGGCCGGGGCGGGACAACGCCCTGCTGCGCCAGGGCGATGGCGCTGGCTTCAGGAGTTCCAATCCAGATGGGAACGTGGCGTTCTCCGTTGATCTCCCGAAGCAGCACCAACGGCTGATTGGAAGGCAGCTCGATCCGGACCCCGACGATTTCGACTTCGATCATCAGCTGTCCATCCGTGAGATACGGTCGTGCACCAAGGCCCTGTGCAGGGTCAGGCAAAGATCACTAATCTCCCGGGCAGCCTCAGCTGCCCGGGCCTGGGACGCAGCATCCCGTCGAGAGGTCAAGGGGGCAACAGCCCTCTCCACCAGGCCGAACTCCCGCTCAGCGGCAGCTTGGAACGGCCTGAGGTGCCGGGGCTCCAGACCGTGGCTTTCCAACTGCACACAGGCTCGCGCCACCTGGAGGGCGTGTTCGTCAAACTTGCCACCCACGTGACTGATCAACCCGAAGCTCAGCAATGATTCGAGCATCGGCACGCTTGCGCCCGACTCGGCACGCAGCTGCTCTTCAGTGAGGGCACGGGCGCGCCCCTGCACTTCCGCTGCCATTTCCGCAGAGACCACCCGGGGCGACACTGTGACACCGGGAGGGAGATTCTCCGGCCTCTCGCCGCGATCGATTGCGTCGAGATAGTCCTTGATGACCTTCAGCGGCAGATACTGATCACGCTGAAGGGCCAGGACGAAGCGGAGTCTCTCAACATCGCTGTCTGCATACTGACGGTAGCCGGCAGGAGTCCTCCTGGGATTGATGAGTCCCTTTTCCTCAAGGAACCGGATCTTGGACGCCGTCATACCGGGAAAGTCTTCACTCAGCTGGGCAAGGACTTCCCCGATATTCAGGACCTGCGGTCCGCGACGGTCCTGCTGGGCCATAGCCACAGGCAGATACCCCGTCAGACTTGGCCTGCTGCGCGAACAGGGCTCAGGTAGTAGGTCAACCGGAACTTGCCGATCTGTACCTCGCTGCCGGTCTTCAGCTGCACGCGGTCCACGCGGTCGTGATTGACGTATGTACCGTTCAGGCTTCCCATATCCACCAGCTCGAAACCGGACTCAGACCTAATGAACTGAACGTGCTTGCGCGATACCGTGACGTCGTCCAGGAAGATGTCAGCATCCGGGTGACGTCCCGCCGTGGTGGTGTCCGCATCCAACAGGAAACGAGCACCGGCATTGGGGCCGCTGTGCGCTATGAGCAGGGCTGAGTTCGGCGGAAGCGCGTCTACGGACGCACGCTCTTCAGGTGCCAACTTGGGCGCAATGCTCGGCTCGTCCCACGTAGGCGTAATGCTGATCGAGGTGGTCTCCGACGACGGCTGTTCCTCCGCGCCGTTCCCGACATTGGCTTCATTCTGTTCGCCGCCAACCATGGAATTTCCTCCTCATCCGCCGGCAGTTCCAAACCCTGCCGGCACTTCCGCCTCCCGGTACCGCCGGGCAAATCGGTTGCTGGCCCGCCGTCCCGCTTTCCGGTTTATGGAAAGCAGCCTGACGGGCCAGATAACTTTAGCCTACCTGTTGTTCGTACTCCGATGCACTGAGCAGGGAATCCACTGCATCAGCTTCTGCGAGCTTTACTTCAATGAGCCATCCCTCGCCGTACGGGTCGGAGTTAATCAACGCCGGATCAGTGTCCAGGGCGTCATTTCGATTGGTGACTTCGCCGGTCACCGGAGCGTAGATGTCACTGACGCTTTTGGTGGACTCCACCTCGCCAACAACCTCATTGCCGGTGATTTTTGTGCCAGGCTCGGGCATCTGGGCGTAGACGACGTCGCCCAATGCGTCCTGCGCGAAATCGGTGATGCCAATGCGCACAACGCCGTCGGCATCTGGAGCGGTCACCCATTCGTGTTCTGCGGTGTAGGAAAGTTCTTCCGGAATATTGCTCACTGGTGGCCTTTCATCGGGACATTTACGAACCTCGACGGCGGCCTGTGCTGATGGCCACCGCTGAAAGTATAGGCACATTTCCCCTGTACCTATTGGGGGTCTCTGCCATGATTGACCCATGACCGAGCAAGTACAAGTACCAGCTCGGAAAAAGCGCAATTGGGGCGTAAAAATAATCCAGGTCACCACGCCTCACACCGCTTGAGACGCATTGAAGCCCGCCACGGATTGTCCGTGGCGGGCTTCTTTGTTTCCCGGCCGGGCCTTGGAGCCCGAAACCAAACCCCGGCGTCAGGCGATGGTGGCCCCATGCGGTTCGCGTTCGACGTCGGGAGTTACAGCAGGTGCCGCAGGTCCCCCGCGCCGTGCTGCTGCAGCCGCAGCCAGCATCACCAGCAGGGCAGCAAGGGTGATGCCGGCGCCGGCCCAGATGGGCGATGTGTAGCCGAGACCCGCGGTAATGGTTACGCCACCGAGCCATGCTCCGAGCGCGTTCCCCAGGTTGAAGGCTCCGATATTTGCACCCGATGCCAGCGTGGGTGCCGTGGAGGCGAAGTGCATCACGCGCATCTGGAGACCCGGAACGGTAGCAAAGCCGAATCCACCCATGAGCGCCAGTGAGACCAGTGTTGCGATGCTGCTCGAAGCGGTGAGGGCGAAGAAGATCAACACCGCCACAAGTCCGGAAAGGATCACGATCAGCGACTTGTCCAACGCTTTGTCCGCGGCCTTGCCGCCCAGGAAGTTGCCAACGAACAGACCGCCACCAAAGAGCACCAGGAGCCACGGCACGGCCCCCGATTCGAAGCCGGACACCTCGGTAAGAGTGAAGGCAATGTAGGTGAACGCCCCGAACATGCCGCCAAATCCAAGGATGGTCACGATGATGGAGAGCCATACTTGTCCTGACCTGAAGGCGCCCAACTCGCTGCGGAGCCCCTTGGTGGGTTCCGTGGTGGCTTTGGGAACCATCAGCGCGATGCCGAGCAGGGCTACAACTCCGATGGCGGTGATCGCCCAGAAAGTTGAGCGCCAGCCGAAGTTCTGACCAAGCAACGTTCCGAAGGGAACGCCGAGGACGTTGGCCGCGGTAAGGCCCGTGAACATGATGGCGATGGCTCCGGCCTTCTTGTGGGACGGTACCAGGCTCGCTGCTACCACCGAACCGATACCGAAGAACGCGCCGTGGCACAGCGCAGCGACCACACGGCCAATCATCATGGCGGCGTAGCTGTCAGCAACGGCGGAGAAGAAGTTGCCGGCGATGAACAAGACGAGCAAGCCAATGAGAACCGGCTTGCGCGGCAGCCTGGTCACAGCAGCCGTCACCAGGAGCGCACCAACTGTGACGCTGAGGGCATAGCCGGAGATGAACCAGCCGGCAGAAGCCTCGCTGACCTGGAAGTCGGCAGCAACTTCCGGCAAGAGGCCCATGATCACGAATTCGGTCAGTCCGATGCCGAATCCGCCGAGGGCAAGGGCAATCAACCCTGCGGGCATGTGGAGCTCCTTAAATGATCGGTTCCGGCCAAAAGTGGAAGTGCGTCGACGGGAACCGTAGAATAATAGTTGCAGACGCTTCATATATAGTTGCACACGCTAGGTACTTGCGCAAGCAACTACTTTGCCATGCGTCGCGATTCACAGGACATCGAGTCAGGAGCACAGGACACATGGGCATCAAGGATGACGCCGTCGAAGTACGGGCACAGGGGTGGCGCACCCTTGCGGCCCTGCACGGGAGCATCGAAACGGAGCTCGAGAAGGCCCTCCAGGCGTCGAGCGACCTGTCGGTAGTGGAGTACACAGTGCTGGACGCGCTCAGCCGCCAGGACGGCTGGCACATGCGGATGCAGCAACTGGCCCGGGCCACAGCGCTCTCCAGCAGCGCCACCACCCGCTTGGTCAACCGGCTTGAGGACCGCGGCCTGCTCACCCGCATCCTGTGTGCGGACGACCGCCGCGGCATCTATACCGAGCTGACACTTCCCGGCCAGAAGCTCCTGGAAGCAGCAAAGCCCGTGCATGACCAGACCCTGGCCTCCGCTCTTGAGGCCGCCGCCACCGTGCCCGAACTTGAGCCCCTGGTGCGGGCACTCGGCGCCCTGCAGAAGGTCTAGCCCAACTCCCCCGGCCTTGCCCGAATTCTCCGGCGCTCAACGGCGATGGAATCGAACAAGGCCGGGATGCGCCATTAACGACCAAAGGCCGGAATCATCGTGTTTCCACGTGATTCCGGCCTTTATGGTCGGGCTGACAGGATTTGAACCTGCGACCCCTTGACCCCCAGTCAAGTGCGCTACCAAGCTGCGCTACAGCCCGCTGGTTCCACCGTTCTCCGCCTAAGTTTTCCTCCGAAGAGTTTCACCTAAGCAGTCCGGCCGAACCACCTCCAAAAGCTTACACGAAGTTGGAGGTCGGAGACGCCATCACAGCCAAAGTGGGCTGTGATGCCCGTCTCATTTAGCGCTTCTTGCCACGCTTTTCGCGCACGCGCATGTTGACCTCGATGGGCGTGCCCTCAAAGCCGAACGTTTCGCGGAGGCGGCGGGTGATGAAGCGACGGTATCCGGGGTCCAGGAAGCCGGTGGTGAACAGCACGAACTTCGGCGGGCGGCTGGATGCCTGGGTGCCAAAGAGGATGCGCGGCTGCTTGCCGCCACGGACCGGGTGCGGGTGCGCTGCCACGAGCTCGCCCAGGAACGCGTTCAGGCGTCCAGTGGGAATGCGGCGGTCCCAGCTCTCCAGTGCGATATCCAGCGCAGGGACCAGGCGGTCTTTGTGCCAGCCGGTCTTGGCCGAAATGTTCACGCGGGGAGCCCATTCAACGTGGGCAAGGTCCTGCTCGATTTCGCGTTCGAGGTAACGACGGCGTTCATCGTCCAGCAGGTCCCACTTATTGAAGGCCAGAACCAGGGCACGGCCGGACTCGATGGCCAACTGCAGGATGCGGACATCCTGCTCGCTGAGGACCTCATCGACGGCAAGAAGCACGACGGCGACCTCCGCCTTCTCGAGCGCGGCCTGCGTGCGCAGGGAGGCGTAGAAATCTGCGCCCTGTGCCATGTGCTGGCGGCGGCGGATACCCGCGGTGTCTACGAAGCGCCACGTGCGGTCGCCAAGTTCGATGAACTCGTCAACCGGGTCACGCGTAGTACCGGCCAGCGGATCCACCACGACGCGCTCGGAGCCCGCGAGCTTATTGAGCAGGGAGGACTTACCCACGTTCGGGCGACCAATCAGGGCGATGCGGCGAGGACCGCCTGAACGCTCCACACCGTCCACCAGGGAGAACTCGGGAAGGGTGTCCATGACGTGGTCCAGGAGGTCTGCGACACCGCGGCCGTGCAGGGCCGACACCGGGTACGGCTGGCCAAAGCCCAATCCCCACAGTGCAGCAGAATCAGCTTCCTGGGCGAAGTCGTCCACCTTGTTGGCCACCATGATGACCGGCTTCTTGCTCTTGCGGAGCATCTTCATGACGCCCTCGTCCGTGGCCGTAGCGCCAACGGCGGAGTCCACGACGAACAGTACGGCGTCGGCAAGCTCCACGGCCATTTCGGCCTGTTCAGCTACGCGGGCGTGGATGCCCTTGGCGTCGTGCTCCCAACCGCCGGTGTCCACCAGGGTGAAGTTGCGGCCGTTCCAACGGGCCGAGTACATGACGCGGTCGCGGGTTACACCCGGGGTGTCCTCAACAACGGCTTCGCGGCGGCCAAGGATGCGGTTAACCAAGGTGGACTTACCCACGTTCGGGCGTCCGATGATGGCCAGGACCGGGTCCAGCTTGAGGGGACCTTCGTCGCCCTCATCGCCATATTCACCGCTGAGCAGCGCGGCGTCTTCTTCGTCGAGCTCGTAGTCCTCCAGGCCTGCCCGGAGGGTGGCCGCGCGGAGCTCTGCCTCGTCGTCGTCCAGGGCCGCCAGGTTTTCCGCCACCTGGTCGGTGCCGGTGGGCGTGTATTCGTCGTCGCCGGCTCCGTGGAGGCCGGATTTTTGAGTCGTATCGCTCATTGCACTTTCCTTAGTGGTGGTCTGCCGGCGTCCCGGCTACTGCTGAGTGGCGGTGCTGCGAAGTGGGTTTACCGGGCGCAGGTTCCAGGGGAAGGCCCTGGCCTGTGGCCCGGATGGCGTCCTGGACGTGACCGGCCAGGGCTTCACGGATCTCCGTAGCCGCCCTGTCCATTGAAACACGCCCCGGTTCGCCCTTCCGGCGCTTCACCGTGATGGGTTCGCCGAAGCTCACATAGAGCTTACGGCGTGGTTTGGGGATATGGTCGCGATGCTCATCATCCTGACGGGTTCCGAGGATGGCAACCGGTATAACAGTGGCTCCCGTGGTGAGGGCGAGCCACGCAACTCCGTTGCTGATGTTTTCTGCCGAGCCGCTCCCCCGGGTTCCTTCGGGAAGAATCCCTACGCAACGACCGGCGTCGAGCAGTTTCTTGCCGACATGCAGGGCGGTGCGGTCGCCGGCCCGGTCCACGGGGATCTGTCCGGATCCTCGCAAAACCTTGCCCAGGAAGCCCTTGAACATCTCTTTCTTAACCAGGATGTGCATGGGACGCGGCGACGCGCCGAACATCACCGGCCCGTCCAGGAAGCTGATGTGGTTCGCGGCGAATACCACCGGTCCGGCCGCAGGGACGTTGCTTTTGCCCGCCACGATGGTCCGATAAATGACGTGGTCCAGGAGCCAGCCAACGGGTCGGCTCCACAACCTGCTCCCGGCGGAGGGCAGCTGAGTCTCAGTCGCCATAAATAACCTTGCTCACAATCGCCAGCGCGGTCTCCACCGTTTCCTCAAAGTTCAGATCGGAGGAATCGAGCGTCACCACTCCGTCGGCGGCTTGGGTGAAGTTCACCACCGTTGAGTCCTTGGCGTCACGCTGGATGACCTGGGCTTTGAGCTGCTCCTTGGTTTGCGTGCCGCCCAACTGGATCCCACGACGCCGCAGCCTGGCTTCCTCACTGGCGGTCAACAGCATGCGGACCTCAGCATTGGGGACGACGACGGTGGTGATGTCACGTCCTTCCACCACCATGCGGCGGTGGTTCTGGTCGATCAGTTCACGCTGGCGACGGATCAGCTCGGTGCGGGCACCAAGCGTGGTGGCCACAGCACTGACCGACGAGGAGATCAAAGGATCCCGGATCTCGTCCGTGATGTCCGTGCCATCAACCGCCACATATTCCGTGGCGGTAGTGGTACTGATCTCCAAGGGCATGATCTTGGAAGCCTGTTCCACCGCGGCACCGTCCTGAAGGTCAACGCCGGTCTTAAGGCAGAACCAGGTCAGGGCACGGTACATGGCGCCGGTATCGAGGTACGCCAGCTTCAAGCGCCGGGCGACTTCCTTGCTGACGCTGGACTTGCCGGACCCCGATGGGCCGTCGATCGCGATCACGAGCGGCTTGCCGGGGCGGGCAACTGTCTCCGGGCCAAAGAATTCACGCGTCATTACTGGAGTACCCGCCATCCACGGTCAGTCAAAGCTTCAACAAGGAGGTCATGCTTGCTCGGAAGCACGGAAAGTTCCACCATGCCCACGTTTTGTCCGGAGGAATGGTCCAGCCGAAGGTCTTCGAGGTTCACACCGATCTCACCGATTTCCGTGAGGAGGTGCGCGATCTGGCCCGGTTTATCATCCACCAGGATGGTGAGCCACGAGTACGCCTGGGGAGGTCCGCCGTGCTTTCCCGGGATCCGGGCCTGGCCTGCATTGCCCTCACTGATCAGTTGGGCGAGGTCCAGCCGCGCGCCGGGGGCGAGGGGTTCTTCCAAGGTGCCGATCAGACGGTTCAGGTCCTCGCGCACACCATGCAGGATGGAAACCACCTTTTCCGCGTTGCCGCCCAGGATCTGCACCCAGAGAGTGGGATCGCTGGCTGCGATGCGGGTGGTGTCCCTCAGACCGTTGCCTGCCAAGGACAGGGCATGCAATGGCGTACCCTGCAGACGGCTCGCCAGAAGCGAGGACATGATCTGCGGCAAATGCGACACCAGGGCCACGGCTTCATCGTGCTCGTCCGCAGTGAATTGGGAAACAATTGCTCCCAGATCCCCTGCGAGCGAACGTGCAGCCTGGAGTGCAGCATCCGAGGTTTCTTCGGAGGGGCATAGTACCCAAGGCATGGACGTGAAAAGCTCTCCCCTGGCCGCAACCGGACCGGACTTCTCCCTGCCTGCCATGGGGTGGGTACCCACGTAGCGGGCGAGGTCAACGCCGCGTTCCCGCAACTGCGCCTGGATGGTGGCCTTGACGCTGGCAATATCAACCACCACCGCTGAAGCGTAATCCGCCAGGGCCTTCTGCACGACGTCGGCGGTAACGTCCGGCGGGGCCGCGACAACTACCATTTGGGGTTGTTCATCCAGCTCCCCCAGTGGCCGTCCCGCACCGATGTCCACCGCTACCGCCTGATTGGTGGGCGAGGGATCAAACAGGTACACGGGAACTCCGCGTCCGCGCAGGCCCAAACCAATGCTGGCCCCGAGCAAACCTGTCCCGAGAACGACGACCGGGCCATCAAGATGGCCCCGGCCGTGCGTACCGAATGCCGACATGCCTTAGAGTCCCACCGATGCCAGGAGGTGTCCGACTTCCTGCCTGCCGAGGTTGCGGATGCTGCCCTGGCGCTGGTCGCCCAAGCCGATGGGCCCAACCTTGACGCGGACAAGTCGCTCCACCGGGAAGCCGACGGCATCGAACATGCGGCGCACAATACGGTTCTTGCCGGAGTGGAGCACAACCTCAATGAGGACATGGCCGGGGGTGGAGTCAACCAAACGGAACGAGTCCACCGCAGCTACGCCGTCTTCGAGCTCGACGCCGTTCTTCAGCTTTGCGCCCACGCCTTGCGGGAAGGGGCCACGCACCTGGACCAGGTACGTCTTAGGCACCTCGTACGAAGGGTGCGTCAAGCGGTTGGCCAGTTCGCCGTCGTTGGTCAGGAGCAGCAGCCCCTCAGTGGCGACGTCCAGGCGGCCGACGTGGAACAGGCGTTCGCCCTTGTTCTTGTTGTTCTTGAGGAAGTCGCTGATGCAGGGACGGCCTTCGGGATCCTCCATGGTGGAAACAACGCCCTTGGGCTTGTTGAAGACCATGTAGACCAAGGTGTCGTCGAGCTGGATCCGGATGCCATCAACGTGGATCACGGCGGCCGTGGGGTCCACGCGCATTCCAAGTTCGGTGGTCACCACGCCGTCAACCTCGACGCGGCCTTCGAGGATCATTTCCTCGCACACGCGGCGTGAGGCCACGCCTGCCTGCGCCATGACCTTCTGCAGACGTACACCGTCAGCATCGTGAAGATCGGACTGAGGGACTTCCTGGCGCGGACCGCGGTTGCGGGCCGGCTTCCGGATGGGGCCAAGGTTCTGGCCGAAGCGTTCGCTGCCGAAGGCCTTGGATCCGTACTGCCTGGCCGGCTTCGCCTTGGGCTTGATGGCACCGGGAGTGCCGGGTGCCTTGCCAAAGCCGGGCTTGTTGGAGCCTGGCTTGCGGAAGGGCTTGGCGGGCCTTGCTGCCTGGCCGCGGTCGTAGTCGCCCGCTGTTGTGGGGTTGTCAGGATCGAAAGGTGCCGCTTCGCGCGGCTTCGGAGCCTTAAAGGGGCGGCCCTCGCCCTGTGAGAAGTTGCGCTTTCCAGCGCCGGCGCTGCCGCCGCGGCCGGAGAAGCCGCCGGCGTTGGAGCGGCCCGTGCCGCTTCCCTTGGCCTCATTGCGTCCAGAACTGTTTCGTCCCGAACCGTTACGTGGTGAACTCTGGCGTCCCGCCTGTGTCATGACCCGTCCTTGTGTAGTAATGGCCGGCAAGAGGTGTTGAAATCAACACTAGCCAGCCGGGCAGACATCGTCTGCCCCTTGTCGCTGTGCACCTTGATATGGCGCCGTGAATCAGTATGAAGTTCTCTTGCAGTACCGGTGTTGGCCGTGGCTACATCCGGCTGGCGTCGTAGTACTCCTCGATGCCTTCCAAGCCAGGAAGGTGCGGGGAGAGCTGTGGCAGTTCAGCCACCGAGCCGATGCCCATCCGTTCAAGGAAGTACGAGGTTGTCCGGTAGAGGACAGCCCCCGACTCGGGATCGTTTCCGGAGTCCTCGATCAAACCACGTTGGGTAAGAGTCCGGACTACGGAATCTACGTTGACGCCGCGAATGGCGGACACCCGGGCCCTTGAGACCGGTTGCCGGTAGGCAATGACCGCCAGCGTCTCAAGCGCTGCCTGAGTCAGCCTGGAGGTCTGCCCTTCGAGGACGAATCTGCCCACGACGTCGGAAAATTCCGCCCGTGAATAGATCCGCCACCCACCGGCGACGTTCCGCAATTCAAAACCCCGGGGTGCAGTGCTGGCATCGGCAAAGCCGACAGCATCCACGTCCGGGGCTTTAACAGTATAGCCGCTATACTCCCGCTGCAGGTCCTGCAGCAAATCCTCGACGACGGCCACCGTTACGTTGAGCCCGGCGGCCAGCTCCTCCGAAGTGGCCGGCTCATCGATCACCATGAGGACAGCTTCCAACGCTGCACGCGCACCGCCGGGCAGGGCTTCCAGCTCGGCCAGCCCGTCCTGCACCGTTTCCTGCTCACTCACTGTCGCCATCCCCGCTTCCTGCTCCTGCTTCAGGCCCGTACTCCTCGCTCAAGCTGGAACTGTCCCAGCCGGCGTCATCGCCTGTCCATCGAACCGTCAACTCAGCCAACGGCTCGGGCTGCTCGAAGGCCACCACCCTGTCACGGAACATTTCCAGCAACGCCAGGAAGCGCGCCACCACCACTAAGGTGGTCTCGGCATCTGCGATCAAGGTTTCGAAAGACAAGGGCGCGCCAAGCTTCAAGCGGTAGCCCATGATCTCGGCCTGCTCCTTGACGCTGACCGGCGGAGCGTGGAGGTGTTCCAAGCCAACTTCGGCCGGCGCGGAATCCTTGGGTTCGAGTGCTTTAGCGGCAAGTTCGGCGAATTGCTCCGGGGTGTGCCGCCACACCAGTTCCGGGAGCAACGCGGCGAAATGGCCTTCAAGGGCAACCTGGCGGGGATACCTCCGGGCTTCCTGCTCCAGCGTCTCTCCCAGGATCCCGGCGATCTGCTTGAATGCCTTGTACTGCAGGAGGCGGGCGAACAGCAGGTCCCTTGCTTCCAGAAGGGCAATGTCCTCAGCGTCCTCCACCTCACCGGCCGGCAGAAGGCGCGCCGCCTTCAAGTCGAGCAGTGTTGCGGCAATCACCAGGAACTCGCTGGCTTCATCCAGCGCCCAGTCCTCCCCCAGCTCCTGGAGACGCCTGATGTACTTGATGAACTCATCAGTGACCGTGGCTAGCGCCACCTCGGTGATATCCAGCTTGTGCTTGGAAATAAGGCCGAGCAGTAAGTCAAAGGGTCCCGTGAAGTTAGTGAGCCGTACCTCAAAGCCGGCTTTGCGGGCTTCGGAGGTGCCGGCGTCTGGCGTTTCTGCCGGTACGGGCGTTTCCGTAGCAGAAGGCGAGGCCAGGTCCGCTTCCGCGGTATGAGCGATTGACGGTCCCACCGTCCGCTAGGGCGCGCCGCCGCGCGAGATCAGTTCTTTGGCAAGGCGGCGATAAGCGTCAGCACCGATGTGGTTGCCGGCGTAGCTGGTGATGGGCTCGGCCGCCACGGTGGCATCAGCAAACTTGATGGACCGCTTAATGACGGTCTCGAAGACTTTGTCTCCGAACGCCTCCACCAAACGGGAGATGACTTCGCGGCTGTGCAGGGTGCGGGCGTCATACATGGTTGCCAGGACGCCATCCACCTGCAGGCGCGGATTCAGGCGGTCCTGTACCTTCTCAATGGTTTCCACCAGGAGCGCCACGGCGCGCAAAGCGAAGAACTCGCAAATCAACGGAATGATGACGCCGTGGGCGGCAGTCAGCGCATTCACTGTCAACAGGCCCAGAGACGGCTGGCAGTCGATCAAGACGACGTCGTAATCGTCCTCAACGCTTTTGAGGGCGCGGTCCAGGACTTGCTCACGGGCAACCTCGTTGACCAGCTGGACTTCGGCAGCCGAGAGGTCAATGTTGGCGGGCAGGAGGTCAACGCCTTCAACACCGGTCTGCTGGATGGCATCGCGGATGTTCACCTTGCGGTCCATCAGGACGTTATAGACGGTGAGATCGAGCTCGTGCGGGTTGGCCCCGAGGCCGGCGGAAAGAGCGCCTTGGGGATCAAAGTCCACCAGCAGGACACGCCGACCGTACTCGGCGAGCGCTGCGGCCAAGTTGATGGTGGAGGTGGTCTTACCCACTCCACCCTTTTGGTTGACCATGGCGATGACTCTCGCCGGGCCGTGGGAGGCCAGTGGAGCAGGTTCAGGGAATTCGCGATAAGGACGGCCCGTGGGCCCCATGATGGCGTCTTCCAGATCGAGCTCGGTGCCTTCCAGCGTAGCTGTTCCCCGTTCGATGCTCACGTATCTAACCACTCTTTCGACGACGATCTTCCCTGCCGCTGCGCCCCTGGACGACAGCGCTGCTACCCCTTTAGGCTACAGCGCCCGACACGGTAATTCGGGGAACTTGACTTTGGCCGATTCTTGAGCCTTGACCCTCTGGTTGAGGTCGAAGGTTGAGGAGCAACATCGGTCGCTCAGGGGAAACAGCAAAGGCCGGCACCTGGTGGGGTGCCGGCCTTCGCCTGACTGCATCGCGTTTGGTGGCTGTCCGCTTAGACCGTAACCTTCTCGCGGTTCTCAGCTTCGGGAGCTGCCTCTTCTTCGCCGCCGTGGGCGATCATGGTCTGCTCGTCGAAGGGTTCGCTGCCGGAGAGGACACGCTCTACCTGCCCGTTGTCGATTTCCTTCACCCAGGTGCCGATCAGGACCGTGGCAACTGCGTTGCCGGTGAAGTTGGTCAGTGCGCGGGCCTCGGACATGAAGCGGTCGATTCCTACGATCATGCCCACGCCTCCCAAAAGCTCCGGCTTGTGTGCCTGGAGGCCAGCGGCCAGGGTTGCGAGCCCGGCACCGGTGACGCCTGCAGCGCCCTTGGAAGCGATGATCATGAAGACCAGAAGGGAGACCTGGGCGCCAAGATCAAGAGGAGTTCCCATGGCGTTGGCAACGAACAAGGAGGCCATGGTCAGGTAGATTGCCGTGCCATCAAGGTTGAAGGAGTAACCGGTGGGCACCGTGACGCCGACAACCGGCTTGGAGACACCCAGGTGCTCCATCTTGGCGATCAGGCGGGGCAGGGCTGCTTCGGAGGAAGAGGTGGAGAAAATCAGCAGGTACTCGCGGCCCAGGTACTTCATGAGCTTGAAGATGTTGACGCCGGCCACTGCGCGGAGCAGCGTTCCGAGAATGACCACAATGAACAGTGCGCAGGTGATGTAGAAGGCCACCATCAGGGTGAACATGCTGAGGATCGCCTGGGCGCCGGTGGCACCAACGACGGCGGCGATGGCACCGAATGCGCCAACCGGAGCCAGCCACATGATCATGATGAGGATACGGAAGACGAGGCGCTGTCCGTGCCCGATGGCGGCGAGGATGGGAGCTCCCTGCTTGCCCATCTTCTGCAGGGCGAAACCGACCAGAATCGCCGCAAGCAGGGTGGGCAGGACCGGAATGTCACCGGGGATGATACCCAGGAGGAAGTCCACCGTGCTGTTGGTGTCGGCCTTCTTGGTGGGATCGTAGGGGGTCAGCTTGAGTCCCTCACCGGGGTGGATGAGGTTTCCGACTACCAGGCCGATGGCCAGGGCGAAGGTGGACATCGCCACGAAGTAGCCCAGTGCAAGACCGCCCACCTTGCCGACGGTGGCCGCCTTGGCGATGGAACCGATGCCCAGGACGATGGTGCAGAAGATGACCGGAGCGATCATCATTTTGATGAGCTTGATAAAGCCATCCCCGAGGGGCTTGAGGGACTTTCCAACTTCAGGGAACACCAGGCCGACGACGGCGCCGAGCACTACGGCCAGGATGACCGCGATGTACAAGTAATGCGACTTGTCGAGCCCCTTGCGTCCAGTTTTGGCAGCTACTGCCGACTCTCCTCGTTGAGAGGTCATGGGATTCTCCTTTGGATACTGTGTAAGGCGCTGCGGTCCTGCACTGATGTCCAATCCGCTGCCCTTGTGTGATATCCATCATTGAGCCGTTGGTGACACACATCACCGTTGCGGTCATATTGGTCATGGGAGGCCCTCGTGTTTCACAGCTGGAGCATCGCCCGCCGTTTGTTCGTGGCGAATTTGTTGTTCGTCCTGGTGCTGACGGCTGTATTCGGCGCGTTCTCGGTGGTGGAAGCCAGGGACAGGGCTTACGACGAGGCCGGCGGCAGGATGCTCGCCATCGCCGCCTCCCTGGCCGACAATCCCCTGGTGGTGGAGGCGGCCTCAACGGCAGATCCCTCAGCGGTCCTGCAGCCCTACGCGTTGGAGGTCATGGATCATGCCGACGCCGACTTCATCACCATCATGGCTCCCGACCGGACCCGTTGGACGCATCCCCGAACAGAGGAGCTTGGCAAGCCCTACATTGGGACCATCGAGCCTGCCTTGCGGGGTGAAACCTTCACCGAAGTGACCGCAGGAACGTTGGGGCCGTCGGTCCGAACCATTGCTCCCGTCCTGGATCCCGAAGGCAACGTCAAGGCTCTGGTGGCTGCCGGGGTGACGGTCCGCACCGTGGACACAGACGTCGCTGAGAGATTGGGCGTGATTGGCATCATCGCTTTAGTGGTCCTGTTCTTCGGATCGGTGGCCTCATGGCTGTTGGGCCGCTACTTGCGCTCCGTCACCCGGGGGTGGGGCCCGGAACAGCTGGCGCAACTCTTCGCCTATTACGAATCGGTCCTGCACTCGGTTCGCGAAGGCGTGATATTGATCGACACTCACGGCAAGGCTGTGATGTACAACGACCAGGCCGCGGAACTTCTCGGATTGGAACCTTCAGACGCCGACCGGTCCCCCGACGACGCCCCGAAACTCGCTGATCTTCCCTTCGACGGCAGCCTGCGAGCGCTGTTCGAGTCGGGGAGGCCAGCTCACGACGAAATCCATCTCACGGGTTCGCGGATTTTGGTGGTCAACCAGGCCCCTGCAGTAGGGCCATTGCCTGAGCGCAGCCGACAGAAACCCGCCATCTACGGCACGGTGGCCACCATCCGCGACCGTACCGAAATCGAATCCCTGGGCACCGAACTGCAAACCATGAAGACGCTCTCTGATGCCCTGAGAGCCCAGACGCATGAGCATGCAAACCGCCTTCACATGATCGTTTCACTCCTGGAGTTGGGCCGCACGCCCCAGGCCCTGGACTTTGCCACCAAGGACCTTGAACTCAGCCAGCAACTCACGGATGACATGGTGGCCTCCGTGGACGAACCCGTCATGAGCGCGCTGGTGATGGGCAAGGCTGCCGAAGCCCACGAACGCGGGGTGGACTTGGTGGTGCGGACATCGGGGAGTTCCGGCGTCCGGGGCCTGGAAATTCAGGACCTGGTGACCATCTTGGGGAACCTGCTGGACAATGCGATTGACGCTGCCGCTGCCGGCGATTTCCCCCGGAAGGTGGAGCTGGACGTCCAAGCCGGGCCGTCCGCCGTCGAATTCTCGGTGCGGGACTCGGGCAGAGGAATCGATCCGGACTCCATTGATGACGTCCTGCAGTACGGTTTCAGCACGAAGTCCCCGGGAGAGAACCCTCGCGGCGCTCATGGCCGGGGAGTCGGCCTGGCGTTGGTTCGCCAAGCCGTGGACCGACTCAACGGTACGATGACCATCAGCAATCCCGGCGGAGCACAGTTCCATGTTCTGCTCCCCGCGCCGGTTCCCGAGGAAGAGAAGGCATGACAGACATCCGCGTCCTGGTGGTGGAAGACGAGCCAATTGCCTCGGACGCCCACTCTGTCTATATTGGCCGCCTGGACGGCTTCACCTTGGTGGGTACGGCGCCGGACGGGCAGTCGGCCTTGCGCATCCTGGGCGAATTCGCAGCCTCCGGCTCCCCCGTGGATTTGGTCCTGTTGGACATGAACCTCCCGGATCTGCACGGATTGGACGTCGCCCGCCGGATGCGTTCCGCGGGAGTCTTTGCGGACATCATCGCCATCACTGCCGTCCGGGAACTGAACATCGTGCGCAGCGCCGTGTCCATCGGCGTCGTGCAGTACCTCATCAAGCCCTTCACCTACGCCACGTTCGCCGACAAACTCCGCAGCTACCGGACGTTCCGTGAACAGTTGGCAGGCTCCATGTCCGGGATTTCCAAAGCAGGAGCCTCGCAGAGCGACGTAGACCAAGCGTTTGCGAGCCTTCGCGCTCCCACCGAACTACCGCTGCCCAAGGGCCTGTCCGGGTCCACCTTGGAGGCAGTGAAGGACTTGGTGCGCGCGGGACATCGGCCCGTGTCCGCGAGCGAAGTGATGGACGCGCTGGGCATGTCCCGGGTGACCGCCCGGCGCTATCTGGAGTACTTGGCCGACGCCGGAACGGTCACCCGGGCGCCCCGGTATGGCACTCCCGGCCGGCCGGAGAACGAGTACGGCTGGAACCACGCCTAGCCACGGATGTATACAAATTTGCTGAATTTCGCGGTTTTGATGACTCCTAGCTAGTCCTGTGTATACACTGAGGTCATGCGCGCCAGTGATCGGGCTTACTCGGCCCTCCGTGAAGACATCATTGAGTGGCGCCTCCAACCAGGCACGGTCCTCGCGGAGGTGGAGCAGTCCGAACGCTTGGGCGTGTCCCGCACGCCGGTCCGGGAGGCGCTGAGCCGGCTCACCGCAGAAGGATTGACGACGGCGGCAGGCGGCCGCGGCGTCGTCGTCACCGATATCTCGCTGGAGAGCATCGACGAACTGTTCGAGTTACGCGAAACGCTTGAAGTGAGAGCCGCTGCCCTTGCTGCCGAACGCGGCGAGCCGGGCGTGTTCGCCGAGCTGCACTCCCAACTGCTGCTGGCCCCTGAGCTGCTGCGCGACGACGATCCAGCGCGGCACGAGTACTACGCCCTGGTGAGCCGCCTGGACGACGCGATAGATGCTGCAATCTCCAATTCGTACTTGGCGAACGCCATGCGGAGCCTGCGTGTCCATTTGGTGCGGGTCCGGCGTCTGGCCGCCGACGACACCGCCAGGCTCCACGCGGCAGCCGCGGAACACGCCGCAATCGCCGAAGCCATCGCCGCGGGCAACCCCCGGTTGGCAGAAGCGGCCACCACAGTCCACCTGCACCGCAGCCTCACCCACGTCAAAGCCACCCACACGGCCCGGTAGAACGTCCCACCAGAAGGAGCACCATGGTTAAGAACCACCACGTCCGCGTCTACAAGAGCGAAGAGAACCTCCCGCGCGAGGAGCAGTTGGCGCACAAGATCGCCGTGGTCGCCGCAGACCCCGTTGACGTCACCCCGGAGGTCACCGACATGGTGATCAACCGGATCATCGACAACGCCTCGGTGGCCATCGCGTCGTTGAACCGTGGCCCCATTGTTGCCGCCCGCGCGCAGGCGCTGACCCACGCACCCTCGGCCAATGGCAAGGGCGCGCACGTCTTCGGCATCAGCGATCAGGTCTCCCCGGAATGGGCCGCCTGGGCCAACGGCGTAGCCGTCCGCGAACTCGATTACCACGACACGTTCCTGGCCGCGGACTACTCCCACCCGGGAGATAACATCCCCCCGATCCTGGCCGTCGCCCAGCACGTGGGCTCCAACGGCGCCGACTTGGTCCGTGCCATCGCCACCGGCTACGAAATCCAGGTGAACCTGGTCAAAGCCATCTGCCTGCACAAACACAAGATCGACCACGTAGCCCACCTCGGCCCCTCCGCCGCGGCAGGCATCGGCACGTTGCTGGGTTTGGACGTGGAGACTATCTTCCAGTCCGTGGGCCAGGCCCTCCACACCACCACCGCCACCCGACAGTCCCGCAAGGGCGAAATCTCCACCTGGAAGGCCCACGCCCCGGCTTTCGCGGGCAAGATGGCGGTCGAAGCCGTGGACCGCTCCATGCGCGGCCAGACCTCCCCTGTGCCCATCTACGAAGGCGAAGACGGCGTGATCGCCTGGATGCTCGACGGCCCCGACGCCTCCTACGAAGTACCCCTGCCCCTGCCCGGCGAAGCCAAGCGCGCCATCCTGGACACCTACACCAAGGAACACTCGGCCGAGTACCAGGCCCAGGCCTGGATCGACCTCGCCCGCAAGCTCAACCGCGAGCACCCGGAAACCACGGACCCGGCCAACGTAGCCTCCGTGCTGATCAAGACCAGCCACCACACGCACTACGTGATCGGTTCCGGAGCGAACGATCCCCAGAAGTACTCCCCCACCGCATCCCGCGAAACCCTGGACCACTCCATCCCCTACATCTTCACTGTGGCCCTGCAGGACGGCGCATGGCACCACGTGGACTCCTACGCCCCCGAACGCGCCGCCCGCCCGGACACCGTGGAACTCTGGCACAAAGTCACCACCGTAGAAGACCCGGAATGGACCCGCCGCTACCACTCACTGGACATCGCGGAGAAGGCCTTCGGCGGTTCCGTGGAGATCACCCTCAACGACGGCACAGTGATTACCGACGAGATCGCCGTGGCTGATGCCCACCCGCTCGGCGCCCGGCCGTACGCCCGCGAGCAATACATCAACAAGTTCCGCACCCTCGCTGCTGGTTTGGTGGAGGAAGCCGAAATTGAAAGGTTCCTCACCGCCGTCGAACGCGTCACCGAACTGGGCGAAGGCGAACTGGACCAGCTCAACATCACCGCAGCACCCGGCGTGATCGACCTCAATGCTGCACCCAAGGGACTGTTCTAAATGCTGTACTCCAAAGTCACCCCCGAACAGAAACGCGTAAAGCTGCGCGAGCTGCTGGCCTCCGGGACCGTGCAGCAGTTCCCGGGCGCGTTCAACCCGCTCTCTGCACGGCTGATCGAGGAAAAAGGCTTCGCCGGCGTCTACATCTCCGGCGCCGTCCTGGCCAACGACCTCGGCCTGCCCGACATCGGCCTCACCACCCTCACCGAAGTAGCAACAAGGGCCGGGCAGATCGCCCGCATGACGGACCTGCCCTCCCTGGTGGACGCGGACACCGGATTCGGTGAACCCATGAACGTGGCCCGGACCATTCAGGAACTCGAAAACGCGGGCCTTGCCGGCTGCCACATCGAGGACCAGTTCAACCCGAAACGCTGCGGCCACCTGGACGGCAAAAACGTGGTGGACATCGACACCGCCACCAAACGCATCCGAGCCGCAGCAGACGCCCGCCGCGACCCGAATTTCCTCATCATGGCCCGCACCGACATCCGGGCCGTCGAGGGAATTCAGTCCGCGCAAGACCGCGCACGAGCTCTCGTGGACGCAGGTGCCGACGCGATCTTCCCCGAAGCCATGCGTGATCTGAGCGAGTTTCAAGCCATCCGCGACGCCGTGGACGTGCCCATCCTGGCCAACATGACAGAGTTCGGCAAAAGCGACCTCTTCACCGTGGACCAGCTCCAAGGGGTGGGAGTGAACATGGTCATCTACCCCGTTACCCTCCTGCGCATTGCCATGGGCGCTGCAGAGCGTACTCTGGAATCGATCAAGGCTGCGGGGACCCAGGAAGCGCACGTGGACAACATGCTCACACGTGCACGCCTCTACGAACTCGTGGACTACGAGGCATACAACCAGTTCGATACCGGCGTTTTCAACTTCCAGGTTCCCGGCATTCGCTAGGACCGGGATTCATTCAGGGGAAAGCAGGCAGTCCGGGGCTTCCGGACCGCTTGCATTATGAACGAAGGAGTTCAGCATGACAGCTGAAGACATCAAAAAGGGCCTGGCCGGCGTCGTGGTGGACTACACCGCCGTCTCGAAGGTCAACCCGGAGACCAACTCGCTGCTCTACCGCGGGTACCCGGTCCAGGAACTGGCCGCCAAATGCAGCTTCGAAGAAGTGGCCTACCTGCTGTGGAACGGCGAACTGCCCAACGAAACAGAACTGGCGGAATTCACTGCCCGGGAACGTGCGGGCCGTGCCCTTGACCCCGTGGTCAAGACGGTAGTGGACGCGTTACCCACCACCGCCCACCCCATGGACGTTTGCCGCACGGCCGCGTCGGTGCTCGGTGCCCGGCACCAACTGGCAGAAGATTCCTCACCCGAGGCGAACATGAAGAAGGCAATCGACCTTTGGGCTGCCATGCCCGCCGTCGTAGCCTACGATCAACGCCGCCGCCGCGGCCAGGATGTGGTTGAACCTCGCGAGGACCTGGACTACTCGGCAAACTTCCTCTGGATGACCTTCGGCGAAGAGCAGGTACCGGAAGTGGTGGAGGCGTTCAACGTCTCCATGATCCTGTACGCGGAACACTCCTTCAACGCCTCCACCTTTACCGCCCGAGTGGTCACCTCCACCCTCTCGGACCTGCACTCCGCTGTCACCGCCGCGATCGGCGCTTTGAAGGGTCCCCTGCACGGTGGAGCCAACGAAGCCGTGATGCACACGTTCGATGAGATTGGCATCCGCAGCGAAGAATCCCTCGAAGAAGCCGCCACCCGCGCCCGTGCCTGGATGGAAGACGCCCTGGCCCAGAAGAAGAAGGTCATGGGCTTCGGACACCGCGTCTACAAGCACGGCGACTCCCGCGTGCCCACCATGAAAGCCGCACTGGACAAGATGATCGCCCACTACGGGCGACCCGAACTCCTGGGCCTCTACAACGGACTCGAGCAGGCCATGGACGAAGCCAAGGCCATCAAGCCCAACCTCGACTACCCGGCCGGACCCACCTACCACCTCATGGGCTTCGACACCCAGACTTTCACGCCGCTGTTCGTCGCAAGCCGCATCACCGGCTGGACAGCACACGTCATGGAACAGGTAGCGTCCAACTCCCTGATCCGCCCGCTCAGCGAATACAACGGGCCCGAAGAGCGGCACGTTCCGTAACGCTTCCGGTTCTTAAGCAAGAAGCACGACGCCGGGCCGGTCACCGAAAGGCGACCGGCCCGGCGTCGTTCTTCACTCGCTCCTGCTACAGCTGAGGGTCCACCCACTCAAGGGTTCGGACGTCAGCCACATTCTCGTTATCGGCCGCCAGAGCCACCCGCACGGCGATGCGCCGGCCGGCGATCATCGCCGGCAGCCAATGCTCGGCGTCGGCCCACATCCTGTCCACGGGAAGTTCCGCCACGGGGAACCATGCGGGGGCAATCTCGTCGCTTTCGGACGGCTCGCCCTCCCACTCGCGGGTCAAGAACACAGTGGTGGCCATGTTCCACTCCGGCCTTGCCGGGAAAACAAAGTCCACAGTGCCCGCCGGAATCAGGTCCTTCGCCGTGACCACCACGTTGATTTCCTCCATGACCTCCCGGCACGCAGCCTGCGAGGCGGTTTCCCCCAGCTCCACGTGGCCGCCCACCCCCACTACCTTGCCCCTGCCGAAACCTGTCTTCTTGGTTCCGAGCAGGACATGCTCGCCGTCCGCGCCGTCGCGGAGGAGGAAGCACAAGGTCACATGGGCTGCAGTCATGCTGCCTACCTTAACCTGATCTCCCCTGCCACTGCCGCCATTGCTACAGTGAGCCCATGACAGAAGGTGGGGGTAACCGGCCAACCAAGGTGGCCGCCGTCGACGACGTTGCAGAACCGCCGTCCGACAACGCTGCAGGGCCCGCAGAAAGAGCTCCCAAAGCCAAACCGGAACGGGACACGTGGTTGCCCCGATGGCTGGTGGCACACCCCCTTTATGCAGGCTGGGCGTGGACCGTGGTGTGGGCAGGGCTGATCGTCCTGGACGAGGTGGTGGACCTGGCCGGATGGACTTGGTACCTGCTGGTACTCGTGGCCGCGCTTCCTACCCTGATCTCCACGCTGGTGGTGCTGCACGCCACGCCCCGCAGCCATCTCCGGGCCGTGGATGCAACAGTCCTCGGCCACTTCTTCGTCCGGTTCCTTGCCTTGGTGGCAGCGTTCATGGTGTGGGCAGCCTCCGTGGTGATGAGTGCCTCCATCTCCACCACCGTGCAGACTGTCATTGGCGATTCCGAGAAGGAAGTCACCGCCCTGGGGTTCAACCTCATGCTGGCCGCAGTTCCACTGGTCCTCTCCGTCCTTTGGATGGCCTTCATTATCCGCTGCGCATGGTTCCTGCGGCGGTTGCGGGGTTGGCGGCAGGTACCGCAGAAGACACGCGTACCAAAGAAGTTCCTCCGTGGACGCCCGCGGCTCAAGCGGGTGGTGGTGGGGCTTGCACACCCCGGGCTGTTGCTCGTAGCTGGCTTGGGGACGTCGCTGCTGGCATTGTTCGTGGACGCAGTGGAGCTGACGCTCAACGTGCTCGAATAGCCCCGTTCAGCCCAACGCCCTGGGATGCGCGGCGGCGTAGACCTCGCGCAATGTATCCGCGGTGACCAATGTATAGACCTGTGTTGTGGTTACTGATGCGTGTCCCAGGAGCTCCTGCACCACCCTGACATCTGCTCCACCTTCCAACAGGTGGGTGGCAAAGGAATGGCGCAAAGTGTGCGGCGAAACATCCTTGGTGATGTTGGCCTTCTCGGCCGCCGTCTTCAGGATCGTCCAAGCACTCTGCCGGCTGATCCGGCCACCCCGGGCATTGAGGAACAGCGCGGGAGTGCCTTTGCCCTTGGACGCCAGGAGCGGCCTGCCGCGGACAACATAGGCCCCGACGGCGCGGGCACCGTAGGAGCCCAGAGGCACCAGACGCTCCTTGGACCCCTTGCCGAACAGCCGCACAATTGCGGGGTCGCCACCGGTGTCTTCGAGGGAGACGTCATCGACGTCCAGTCCCACGGCCTCGCTGATGCGGGCCCCTGTGGAGTACAGGAACTCAAGCAGGGCACGGTCCCGGAGGCCAGTGGCGCTATCCGAGCCGGCAGCTTCCAGGATGCGCGTCACTTCGCCAACACTGATGGCTTTGGGAAGCCGTTTGCCTGGCATGGGCGGGTGGACATCGCTGGCGGGGTCCGCCGTCGTGGTTCCTTCCAGCGCCCAAAACTTATGGAGCCCACGGACGGCCACCACTGTCCGCGCGGCGGAGCGGACGCCCAGTACCGCGCCGCCATCGGAACCGTCGGACAACGCCTGGACGAAAGCCGTCACATGATGCCGGGTGATGTTTCCCGGCTGATCTACACCTTGGGCTGCCAGAAAGTTCGAATACCGGGACAAGTCCCTGCGGTAGGCGGACAAGGTATTGGCCGCCAAACCGCGTTCCACGCCGACGTGCTGCAGATAGTCAGTTACCGCACGGTCAACGCCATTTGCGGTTCGAGTGGCGGCCTCGGCCATGCTCAGCGCTGGCTCGGGTGAGCCGGCCAGGGCGCGTTGGCGGGGCGAAGGCTGGTGAAGCCATCGGCCTTTGCGGCAGCGGCAGCCAGAATCCCCAACACGGCTGAGGGATTGTGCAGACGGCCGTCCATCACTGCCTTCACGGCGTCTTCAAGCGGCACCCAATGGAGTTCAATTTCAGCTTCTTCATCGGTCCGGACGTGCCGGTCCGCCAAGGCGACATCGCTGAGGCCGCGTGCCAAGTAGATGCGGACAGCCTCGCTGGATGAGCCCGGGGAGTTGAAGAAGTCCACAAGGACGTTCCAGGTAGCGGCAACCAGATCAGCTTCCTCAGCCAGCTCCCGGGCCGCACCCACCACAAAGTCCTCGCCCTCGACGTCCAGCAGGCCAGCGGGGATCTCCCACAAATCCATGCCCACCGGATGACGGTACTGCTTCAGCAACAGGATTTCGCCGTCCACGTTCATGGGCAGCACCGCAACCGCACCCGGGTGGTCGATGTAGTCACGAACCAGGGTGTCCGTGCCGTCACTCAGTTGGAACGAGTCGCTGACCACGTCCCAAATGCGCCCTTCGTACACCTTGCTGGTAGACAAAAGACGGCGCGGGCTCGGCATGTCCGAAACCTGCCTTGATGTGCGGGGGGTTTCAGAAATGCCGGGCATCGCGCCGTCCTTCGTTAGTACTTGCGTTTACTTGGCAGCTACTGTGCGGGCGCCGGTCTTGGTGGCCACGGGGGCACCTTCACGACGCTCCAAAGCAGCCTTGACCAAACCTGCGAACAGCGGGTGCGGGCGCGTGGGGCGGGAGCTGAGCTCCGGGTGCGCCTGCGTTGCCACGTAGTACGGGTGGACTTCGCGGGGAAGCTCCACATATTCCACGAGCTTGCCGTCAGGGGAAGTACCGGAGAACACCAGGCCCTCGGCAGCGATCTGGTCGCGGTACTTGTTGTTGACCTCGTAGCGGTGGCGGTGGCGTTCGCTGACAGTGGTGGTGCCGTAGGTCTCGGCAATGACCGAGCCCTCGTCAAGCTTGGCTTCGTAGAGGCCCAGACGCATGGTGCCGCCGAGGTCTCCCTTGCCGTCCACGATGTCCAGCTGTTCTTCCATGGTGGCGATAACCGGGTACTTCGAATCCGGCTCGAACTCGCTGGAGGAAGCCCCTTCAAGGCCGACCACGTTGCGGGCGTACTCGATCACCATGCACTGCAGGCCCAGGCAAAGGCCCAGGACCGGGAGCTTGGTTTCGCGAGCGAACTTCAGAGCGCCAAGCTTGCCTTCAAGGCCGCGGATACCAAAGCCACCGGGAACGCAGATTGCGTCCACGCCAGCCAGGGACTTGGTTGCCCCTGCCAAAGTTTCACACTCGTCCGACGGGACCCAGCGGATCTTGACCTTGGCTTCGTTGGCGAAACCGCCGGCGCGGAGTGCCTCGGTGACCGAGAGGTAGGCGTCCGGAAGGTCGATGTACTTGCCCACCAGGGCTACCTCGACCTCGTGCTTGGGGTTGTGAACAGCTTCAAGCAGCTTGTCCCACTTGCTCCAGTCAACGTCCTTGAACGGCAGATCCAGCGCACGGACGATGTAGGAGTCCAGGCCCTGGGAGTGCAGGGTCTTGGGGATGTCATAGATGCTGGGTGCGTCAGCGGCGTTGACCACGGCGTCGATGTCGACGTCGCACATGCGGCCGATCTTCTCGCGCATGGCTTCGGGCACTTCGCGGTCCGAGCGGATCACGATTGCTTCAGGCTGGATGCCAATGGAGCGAAGGGCTGCCACGGAGTGCTGCGTGGGCTTGGTCTTCAGTTCCTGGGAAGGACCGATGTACGGGACCAGCGAAACGTGAAGGAAGAAGACGTTGTTGCGGCCCACATCCTGACGGACCTGGCGCGCGGACTCAAGGAAGGGCTGCGACTCGATGTCGCCCACGGTGCCACCGATTTCGGTGATGATGACGTCCGGAGCGTTCTTGCCTTCAGCAGGCAGGCGCATGCGGCGCTTGATTTCATCGGTGATGTGGGGAATGACCTGAACGGTGTCCCCGAGGTATTCGCCACGACGTTCCTTGGCGATAACGGTGGAGTAGATCTGGCCCGTTGTGACGTTGGCCGAACCTTCGAGGTTTTCGTCGAGGAAGCGCTCGTAGTGACCAATATCGAGGTCAGTTTCGGCGCCGTCATCGGTCACGAATACTTCGCCGTGCTGGAAGGGGTTCATCGTGCCCGGATCCACATTCAGATAAGGATCGAGCTTCTGCATAGTTACAGACAAACCACGTGCCCGCAGCAGGTGACCGAGGCTTGAAGCCGTCAGACCCTTACCGAGCGAGGACGCCACACCACCGGTGACGAAGATGTGTTTGGTCGTCTTGGACGAGCCCGGGAACCGGGAATTTACACGGGAATTTGATCGCTGCACCACGGAATTCGAGCTTATCATCAATTACGCCTTCCAAGCGTCCGTTCGGATTCCCCAAATGGTCAATAGTTGCTCACCACCGCGGTCCAAGCAAGACCCGGGCGGGATTAAGTGCACCGATGTGATGGTGGTCGCACTCCACCAAAACACCCGCACTCCCCCAAAGACACTAGGCGCGCTGCGGTAAAAGCTTTGCGTCATCCAGCAGTTCCTGGGCATGCGCCTGCGCACTCTCGGAATCCTCCTGGCCGGCCAGCATGCGGGCAAGCTCCTTGACCCGCTCATCGTCGCTGAGAAGCTGCACGTCGCTGGAGGTGAAGCCGGTGGTGGTCTTCCCGTCAGCGCCGCGCACGGACGTTTTGGTCACGCGGATATGTTGATCCGCGAAGGCAGCCACCTGCGGCAGATGGGTCACCACCAGCACCTGGACGTGCCGGGCGAGCATCGCCAGCCTGCGTCCAATTTCGACGGCGGCCCGCCCACCCACCCCGGCGTCCACCTCATCGAAGACGAACGTCGGGACGGGATCCACTGCGGCGAGCACTACCTCAATGGCCAACATGACCCTGGACA